>NZ_JBCLNH010000005.1:0-163586 GCF_039062665.1 Clostridium sp. 2218st1_F5_2218SCRN_220325
GAAGTATTTTTTTATTTTAAATATAATTTTTATTATATATTACTTTTCTTTTTTATTTTAATTACTATATCTTATCTAGTACTTCTTTTATTATAGCCGGAGCTTTTCTACATTTAGATTTTTCAACTGCGCAAACAGCAAATCTCAATCCCATTTTTAAAGGAACTAAGTAAAGATTTTCTTTTGCTAATTCTTCACACGCCTTCATAGGGTCGTCACATGGTATACTTATAAAGAATCCATCTCTATAAGGTAAAATATCAAGTCCACATTCTTTAGCTCCTTCAACAAAAGAATTAGCTCTTACTAAAAGCATATCTTTATATGAATTCTTTTCAGTTTCATATTCTTCATATTTTTTACTATCTGCAACTATTTGTGATAATACAGCCATAGCTCCTCTATTACAGTTTGACCAAGTTGCTCTGCATGAATGCATTAATGAATAGTAAAACTCTTCTGCTACATCTTTATCTGAAGATATACCTATTGCAGCACCCATTCTCATACCATATGCCGTAAATCCTTTTGACATACTAAATGCAACTATTGTAAGTATATTACTTGGTAAATTTCCAAATTTCTTAAAGAATTTTCTACTTGCATCGTCATCTCTAACAAAATCAATATAAGCAACATCCACAAGAAATACTATCTTCTTTGTAGTATCTTTCGCTGCTTCTTTTGTCAAATCTAATACTTTATCCCATTCTTCATCAGTTAAACTATATCCTGTTGGATTATTACCTGGTGAATTTATTATTGTAAATATTCTACCTTGTTTATTTAGAATTTCAGTAAATTTTTCGCTAAATGATGATATATTGAAGTTTCCTTTTTCATCAAATAAAGAGTAATTTTGTATTCCTCTTTTTGTTTCTTCTCCTATTATTCCATATGGAGACCAATACCAATCTGAAACTAATACATCTTCCCCTTCATCAGTATAATTATACATAGCTAATTTTATGGCACCACTACCACCTGGTGAAGCTACTACTTTAACATATCCTTCTGGCTCATTTCCTTTAAAGCAAACTTTTTTTACTGCCTCTTGGTATTCTGGTTGACCTCCTATAGAAGCATATGCTGAAATTTCTTCATTAGGTAAACTTTTAAGCTGGTCATACACTGTTTTCATAGCTATTAATTTACCATTGTCGTCCATTAAAGCTCCTATTGTTGCATTAATAACCTTATCTTTTCCATATTGCGCCTCAGCTGCTTGCGCCCTTTCTGATAAGCTAAATATTATATCATTTTCTTTTGGCCATTTAGCATGTTCTGCCACCATACTCATATAAATCACCCCTAATTTTAAAATAATTACATTATATGTTGATACCTTACTTATATAATAATAAATTCCAGTTATAGGAATGTCAATAATAAATATATAATATTTTATGAAAATTCTTGAAATTAAATATTTCCAATTTATGTTTATTTATATCAAAAACTTCTATATAATTTAGGTATAGTATGAATTTTAAGGGGTGATATATATGGCTGCAGGCTGTTCAATGGAAAGAGGTATTCACGAAGAAGTTCTTTATAAACAAATAAAAGAAGTTGGATATTCTGATGCAGATTTACTAAAATTAATATCTGATAGAGAAAAAAAGGGGATTATTAATGACTTTGTTTATAGAGCTTACATAAGATTAGCTAAAGAAAGAGGTTTAAAATAATATAATCATATTTTTTAAAAAGGGATCTGAATAAATTAGTTTTATTTCAGATCCTTTTCTTGTCTAAATTTCATCCTTAAATTTTTGAAAAATCTTCTCATTAGATATATTTCATAAGTCATTGCAACGCAACAAATAAGCCTTGTTGTCATGTCTGTAGTATGTAGAGCAACTCTTGTGAAATATAAAAATAAAATTAAATCTACTACAAATATAAGTACATCTAACATCAATTTATTCATCTCCTAAACAAAAAGCTCTGATTTAAACCAGAGCTTTCTATATTCTTCCTAATAATATCAAATTTTAATACTTAAGTCAATATCGCCTATATACTATGCTAAGAAACCTATCTCGTTATATATATTAACTCTATTATTTTTTATTATGCCATTTTTTATAAATACTTTGTTTTTCACTTCCCATAACTTCTGTAGAATAGCACTTAGGGCATACTATCTTATCATGTTCATATTTTATAGTATAAGTATATCCACATTTAGCACATCTAAACTGACAAAACTTTGTTGTATAATTTTCTTCAGAAATTGAAATTATCTTTTGCTGTGTCAATGCTATTGCTATTTTTTTTCGTGCACATTGAATTATATTTTGGAAAGTTTCGCATGAAATTGCCATTTTGCTGGCACATTCCTCTATTGTTAGTCCTTCGACATCTTTTAGACGTATTGCCTCTATTTCATCTACCCTTACTTCAATTTCTTCAATCTCGCTACTTTTTTTACCAAAAGGAGCAAAATAATTCCCCTCTGGATAAAATCTAACCATATTATATAAAAGTTTAACCATTCTAAATCTTGTAGATTTTATCATTATTAATCCCTCCTATACTATCGAGATTAAATTATAAAATATTACTTATTACATTTTATAGTTTAAAGATAATTATATTCCTTTAAAAATACAACTATAACTTAATTTATAATATATGCAATAAAATAGCGCTACTATTAGAATTTTAAATTAGTAACGCTATTTTGAGTGTTTATTTTGTCTATATCTAAGCTTTTTTTACTTCTATATCTTTTAATGAATTTAATAAGTTTATAACTATAGGATTGAATAATCCTTCAACCTCTTCGTCGCCATCTTTATAAACTCCAACAGACACATTTCCAAGTCCTGCATTCATAGGTAATGTTCCAAGTAAGTTTAATTGTAAATCATCCAATAATTTTTCAGTATCATTTCCTTTAAATATTTGTATTTTATTTCCACAGTCTGGGCAGACTATATAACTCATATTTTCAACTAAACCTATTATTTCTATGTTTAATTTTCTGACCATATTTACAGCTTTAGCAACTATCATTGATACCATATCTTGTGGTACTGAAACCATAACTATTCCGTTAATTGGAATTGATTGCATAACTGTCAGTGAAACATCACCTGTTCCTGGAGGCATATCTATTAATAAGTAGTCTAATTCTCCCCAGATTACATCTGTATAGAATTGTTTTACAGTATTAGATATCATTGCTCCTCTCCAAATTACTGGTTGATTTTCATCTTCTAATAATAAATTAAGTGACATTACTTTAATTCCATCAGAGCTTTGAACTGGATATATACAGTTATTAGGAGCTCCCATTGCCTTTGCATCCTTAACACCTAAAAGTCTTGGTATACTTGGACCTGTTATATCTGCGTCTAACACCCCTACTTTATATCCTTGTTTTGCTAAGTTTCTTGCTATAAGTGCAGATACAGTAGATTTTCCTACTCCACCTTTACCACTCATAACACCTATGATTTTTTTTATATTATTTAGAGGGTTGTTTTGAATACCACAACTTTGTTGGTCTTTTCCACATTCCCCTTTAGATGGACATGATCCACAGTTTGACATTTCTAATTCCTCCTTAATTGTTTTTAACATTTGTTGCTAAGTAAATGATAGTATTTTTACCATTTGTTGTCAATTCATGATTTTTTATTTATTTTACTTTTAGGTTTAATTTTATATTCATTAGTTTTACATATATATATCAGAAAATTCCACATCCATCATATTTATTTTATTTTCTTCACATTTTAAATAATGTTTTTTATTATTTTTATTTATTCTTCTTGGTAAAGTAAATATTGTCGAACATCCTTTACCTTCTTCACTTTCTATCTTTACACTTCCATCATGCATCTGAATTAGTGATTTTACTATATAAAGTCCGATTCCACTTCCTTCACGCTCACTTTTCATTTTTGTTCTAACTTGTTCAAATCTTTCAAAAATAGTTGGTATTTTATCTTTAGGTATTCCAATACCTTCATCCTTAACTTCTACAACAACATCTTTTTCCTCTAATCTTACATTTATAAATATTGTCCCATTTTCTTTATTAAATTTAACTGCGTTTGATAGTAGATTTAGCAATACTCGTTCTATCAAATCAGGGTCAAAGCTAATAATCTCTTCTTCTACATCTGTATCAAATACTAAGTTCATGTGCTTTGATTTAATAAAATGAAGTACAGAAGAACATGTATCTTCTATAAAGCTTATTATATCCGCATTTATCGGATGTATATCTATACTTTCTGAATCAATTTTTGTAGAATCGATTAAATTATTTATTAATTTGATTAATCTAAATGTATTTTGCTGCATTATATTTATATATTTTGAAAAGTAATTATAATTATTCTTATCTAAAGTGTCTAATTTTAATTTTAATACTTGTATAGAGCTTAAAATTATGTTTACAGGGGTTCTAAGTTCATGAGATATATTTGTAAAAAAATCTAATCGTATTTTTTCTTTTTCTTCTTCTATATTTACATCTTTTGTTACATCAGTTAATATTCCTATTCTTTTTATAACTTCTCCACATTCATCATGTATAGGTAAAAATTTATATTGTATCCATTTTTCTTTTCCATTTTTTAATTTAGCTTTCGATCTACCTTCATTTAATTCATTAAATTTATAATTATCTAATATTCCATATGGCTGCTTTTCATTTTTAAAAAAATCATTAAATTTATATACATCATGTGCATAATAATCACATGATTCTTCAAATACATTTTCATAAGATGGACTCATATATATTATGTTTTTTTCGTCTCTTATAAAAAATACAGATTCACAGTATTTTGTTATTTCTTTAAAAGTTTTCTCATTATTTTTTAAATTTTCATAAAATCTCGCTCTACTTTTACCATTAATAGCAATTCCCATTGTTCCTATTGGTTTATTTTCGTTATCTAATAAAGGCCATATAGTAGTATCTACATTTTGGTCTCCACCATGTAGTGAGAATGTCTCTTCAAAAATTTTTATTATATTTTCCCTTATAACTTCTTCCTCATTAGCTCTGAATGTATCACATTGTTTTTTAGGCCAAATATCATAGCTATTAAGCCCTTCTACACTCATTTTATCTGTAAAACCAACCTCATCTAGCCAAGTTTGATTTACAGTTACATAGTTTCCTTTTATATCTTTTACCCAAAAATAAATATCATTAGATTTATCTAATATCTCTGTAAATCTAAAAATTTCTTGCTCAAAATTAGATTTACACATAAATATAAAAAATTCCTCTAGATAATAACCATCAACCTTTAAATTTATTCCATATGATTTTTCTCCAAAATTTATACTCTCTAATTTATTTTTTTCAATTCTTTCTAATAATTCGTATATCTCTATCCCCTGTCTATTTGCTTTAAATTTATCTTTAATGATGTCTTTTAAAATATCTATATCTAAATTATTTTTTTTTAACATCTTTTTCAAAATATCTACAAATGATTTATTGTAGTCTACAATATCAAAATCAATATAATTCCCATTTTCATCTTTCTGAGCATTAACTTTTAGGAATCCCTCTCCACTATTTCTTAGGATTTGTTCATAAATTTTTCTACTCATAATCATACCCCTTTTTTTAACGTTCGAGTTTAAGTATAATTTTTTCAAATATATTAAATCATTATATTAATATATTATATTTTTTTAGTAAAAAATCCTTTTTTATACTTTATATTTGTATAAATAATCCATTTTTGTCAATAATCCTTATTAAAAGTAGTAAAAAGGTGGTGCTTTTATGAATATTGTCAATTTAGTTGGCAGGCTTGTTTATGATCCAGAATTAAAATATATAAATAATGACAGAGCTTTATGCACATTTTGTCTAGCAGTATCTAGAAATTATAGAAATAAAGATGGCGTAATTCCAACAGATTTCATATATATAGATATTTGGGGAAGAAAGGCAGAAGTACTATGTCAATATGCATCTAAAGGCTCTTTAATCGCTGTAGAAGGTTCACTAAGAATAGATAAATATTTAGATAAAGATGGTGAAAGTAAAACAAAATCAAGAATATATGCAACTAATTTTCATTTTTTAGGTCATAAACATCCCGAAAATGATACTCATAAACTTTTTGATAATAAAACTTTATTTAATGAAGTAATAAATAAAGATTCACAAAATGAAGAAATATCAGAAGAGCAAATTCCGTTTTAATTAAAACTTCATATTAAAAAAATCTATGGAATATGTATTCCATAGATTTTCTATTTTTATACAAAATATTATTAAATTTTAATTATATATTTTAAATATTCTATATGATTTTGAATCTATATTGATAGTAAATCTTCCATCTACTGATACAGTTTTTTCAGCATTATTGATTAATGAATATATTATACTTTCTTCTTCTATACAATTTGTTTTTAGATTTATATTGATAGTTTGTTTCTTATCACTTCTATTTAAGATAATTAATTCTCTATCATCATCATTGTATCTTATATATGCAAATACTTCATCATTTCCTAAATAAATAAATTCAGTATCACCTAATGTAAATACTTTATTTCTATTTCTAAATTGACCACAATGTCTATAAAAATCCATTATCTCCATATCTTCATTTTTCCAAGGATATGTTTTTCTATTTTCTGGATCTTTTCCACCTTCAAGGCCTGCTTCGTCACCATAATAAATATATGGTACTCCTTCAAAACTCATTTGAGCTAGAATAGCCAATTTTAATAAATCTTTGTCAGATTTTAATGCTGTTTTAACTCTTTCAATATCATGGCTACTCAATAAATTTAAATTTGATTTAAAAGCTTCTTTTGGATAATTTTCTTTTAGTGTTATAAATAAATCATTTAATTTCCAAGATGGTATTTTTCCAGTTAAAAAATCAACTATATTGTCTCTAAATGGATATCCCAAAACACTATCTAATTGACTTCCAAGGAAATAACTTCTTCTCTCTCCATAACTTATCTTATTAGAAGCATCTTCCCATACTTCACCTATTAATATTGACTCAGAATCATTTTTTGTAGTTTCTTTTTTTAATTCTTCTATAAATTTACTTGGAAGTTCATCAGCTACATCTAACCTCCAACCTTTAACTCCCATATCCATCCATTTATTTATTACACTGTCTTTATCATAGATAATATAATCCATAAATGAAGGCTCTAACTCATTTGTATCAGGTAGCGATTCCACTCCCCACCAACATTTGTATTTATTTGAGCCTGGTTTAAACTTAAACCAAGATCTATATGGTGAGTTTTCAGATTGATAAGCACCTATGCTATCATAGTTATTAAATTTATTGAAGTATAAACTATCTGCTCCAACATGACTAAATACACCATCTAATACAATAGATATTCCCTTTTCTGCTGCTTTATCTATTAACTCTTTAAATATTTCTTCATCTCCAAACATAGGGTCTATCTTTTTATAGTTTCCAGTATCGTATTTGTGATTACTTGAAGATTCAAATATAGGACTTAGATATATAATGCTAACCCCTAATCTCTTTAGATATCCAAGTTTGTTGATTATACCTTTAAGATTTCCTCCATGGAAATCCCATCTCGCTACCTCTCCATTTTTATCTTTTATATACATTGGTTCATCGTCCCAATTTCCATATAAAAATGAATTTTTCTTTGGATTGTCAACTTTTCCATTTCTATTTCCATTATTAAATCTATCTACAAATACATGGTATAAAATCCCCTCTTTAAACCATGAAGGAACTTTATAATCTTCATATACTGTTAATTGATATTTATTTAGATTTTCATAAGTATATTCACAAGCCATGCCATTATTATGTGTTTTTCCATAAAATAGCGTTCTATCTTCACCATATATATTTAATTCAACTACAAAGAAATAATAATATACTGCTGGAGTTTGTAGTGGAGAAATTTCAACTGAATACTCTCTAATATCATTATATTCTGATACCTGTTTTAAATCTAACTCTCTTACAATTACAGGTTTTAGGTTTTCATCTTCTTTTTCTATTATTAATTTTATACTATACACATTAAAGTTCTTGTTAACTTTCACTTTAATTGTTGCATTTTGGGAAGTCTTTAAAGCCCCAAATGGAGCTTTAAAGTTTCTATCCCATGAATTGTATCTCATAACATCCGCCATATTATCTTACACCTCTTTAAACCAAATATCATGTATATATTCTTCTATAGTTCTATCACTAGAGAAAAATCCTGAACACGCTGTATTTTTCAATGATATTTTATTCCAAAGGTCTTTATTTATATAAAGTTCTTGTAAACTCTTTTGCGCTTCAATATAAGAGTAAAAATCTCTCAATACAAAGTATTCGTCATTATAAGTTATTAAAGAATCGTATATTGCAATTCCATCTTTTCCTAAACCAGGTATAAATCCATTAACTAAATCGTCTACTACTCTTTTGATTTTTCTATCACTGTGGTATAAATCTTTTGAAGAATATCCACCGAATTTATTGTATTCTAAAACTTGTTCTGCATTTAGTCCAAATATAAACATATTTTCTTTTCCGACTTGTTCAGAAATTTCTACATTTGCACCATCCATAGTTGCTAAAGTTATAGCGCCATTCATCATAAGCTTCATATTACCTGTTCCTGATGCTTCTTTAGTAGTGGTAGATATTTGTTCACTTACATCAGCTGCTGGTATTATTTTTTCTGCTATAGATACACCATAATTTTCAACAAATACTACTTTTATTTTGTTGTTTACTCTTGAATCGTTGTTTATTAAATCTGCAACACTGTTTATAAGTTTTATTATACATTTTGCTAAATAATATCCTGGTGCTGCTTTTGCTCCAAATATAAATGTACGCGGTACTAATTCCATCTGTGGATTATCTAATAATTCATGATATAGATAAAGAATATGAAGTACATTTAATAATTGTCTCTTATATGCATGTAGTCTTTTTATTTGTACATCAAATATTGAATCAGGATCGACTTGTATACCTTGTTTTTTATATATATAATCAGCCAATTTTACCTTATTATTGTGTTTTATTTGGCCAATTCTATTTAAAACCTTTTTATCATCTAAGGATTTTTCTAAATCTTTTAGTTTTGTAGTATCTCTCTTCCACTCATCACCAATTAACTCAGTAATAAAATCAGAAAGCTCTGGATTACAACTCATCAACCATCTTCTATGAGCTATACCATTTGTTTTATTGTTGAATTTGTATGGTTCGTCGTAGTAAAAATCTTTTAATGCTTCTTTTTTTAGAATTTCAGTATGAAGTTTAGCTACACCATTTACACTGTGACTTCCTCTGATACATAGATGTGCCATTCTGACTTCACCATTATAGATAATTCTCATATAATTGATTTTACCCCAGTCATTGTTATATTTACTTTGTAAATAATCAACATATCTTCTGTCTATTTCTTCTATTATCATATAAATTCGTGGTAATAGTTTTTTGATCATTTCAACTGGCCATTTTTCTAAAGCCTCTGCCAAAATTGTATGATTTGTATATGACATAACTCTAGTAGTTATATCCCATGCCTCATCCCAAGAAAATCCTTCGTCATCTAGAAGTATTCTCATTAATTCTGGAATACATAAAGTAGGATGAGTATCATTTATATGGATAGCTACCTTTTTTGGTAAATCCCTTAAACTAACTTTATGTTTTTTACATTTTCTTATTATATCTTGTAATCCTGCACTTACAAAGAAATACTCTTGTTTTAATCTCAATAATCTGCCTGCGTAGTTTGAATCATTTGGATATAAAACTTGTGATATTTCTTCTGCATAGTATTTATATTTTAGTGCATCTTCATAACTACCATCTTGACTTTTTGCATTTCTAGTAACTTCAGAAAAATCCCTATTTAAAACTTCACTCTTCCATAATCTAAGAGTATTTATGCATTCATTATGATATCCTATTATCGGTATGTCATAAGGCATAGCCATAATAGGTATATAATTTTCATGAACTACAGCAAGATTGCCATCAGCTTTTTGTCTTAAATAAGCATCTCCTTCAAATTTTACTACGACAGCTCTATTAGGTCTTACTGTTTCCCAAGGATACTGTCCATTTTTTAGCCAGTTATCTGGTAGCTCAACTTGTGTTCCGTTTACAAATTTTTGTTCAAATAAACCATATTTATATCTTATACCATAACCATGGCCACTAATTCCAACTGATGCCATTGAGTCTAAAAAGCATGCTGCTAATCTGCCCAATCCACCATTTCCTAGACCTGGGTCTGGTTCTGTTTCTATTATTTCATCTAGATTAATACCTAGTTCTTTAAGTCCTTGCTCTATTTCATGTTCAACATCTAAATTTAATAAATTAGATTCCAACTGTCTTCCTATTAAAAACTCCATTGAAAAATAAAATACAGCCTTTTCTTTGTTAATTCTAGTTCCAACCCATTCTTTAGCTATAAAATCTTTAATAACACAACATAAAACTCTAAAAATCTCATCTTTACTTGCTTCTTCTACGGGTTGGGCATATAGACTGTACATTTTTGTTTTAAAAGCATGTTTAAATTTTTTTTTGCTAATTGATATCATAAGCCATCTCCCTTACTATACAAAAATAACCCCTTTTTCACATAAAAGGGTAACGCACTTGCCTAAGCAAGTGCCTAAAATTATATTTATTTGAATTTATATCTAAATATAATTTCCCCTAATATGTCTTTTTGCATTCTGTCACTTTAAATTATTTATTGATAGAAATTTTATTATATGCTCTTATATACATTGATGTAGTCTTTAGCTGATTTTCTCCAACTATTATCAGTATTCATAGCATTTCTAACTAATATGTTCCATGTATTTCTATCGTATTGGTATAATCTCAATGCTTTTTGTAATGTGAAGAACATTTCATGAGCATTGTAATTTGAGAAACTAAATCCGTTTCCTTCTTTAGTATATTGATTATAAGGGTTTACTGTGTCTCTTAATCCACCAGTTTCTCTAACTATTGGTAATGTACCATATCTCATAGCTATCATTTGACCTATTCCGCATGGTTCAAATAATGAAGGCATTAAGAATATATCACTAGCTGCGTATATTTGTTGGGCTAATGAACTATCAAAAGTTATATTAGCTGATACCTTATGAGGATAGTGAGAATCATAATAATGGAACATTGATTGATATTGATTTTCTCCTGTTCCTAATATAACTAATTGTAAATTTTCATTTATAATCTCTGGCATCATAAAAGATATTAAATCTAAACCTTTTTGTGAAACCAATCTAGATACTATACCTACCATTGGAATATTTGGGTTAACTTCTAATTTTAAAAGTTTTTGTAATTCAATTTTGTTTTGTACTTTTCTATCTAGCGAGTTTATATCATAATTCACAAATATATTTGGATCTGTTTGTGGATTATTTATATCGTAATCTATTCCATTTAAAATACCTACTAATTTATGTTGGTTTGATCTTATCAATCCATCTAAAGTATTTCCATAGAATTCTGTTTTTATTTCGCCTGCATAAGTTGGACTTACTGTTGAAACTTTATCAGCAAAATTTATACCAGCTTTCATAAAGTTTATTTGTCCATGGTATTCTATATCTCCATTATAGAAATGACCAGGGTCTACATCTAATACATCTCCAAGTATTTCTTTTGGGAAAATACCTTGATATTGTAAATTATGTATAGTATACATAGTTTTAATATTTCTATATCTTGGTATATAGCTGTATTTTTCTTTTAATAGTAATGGTAGCATTCCTGTATGCCAATCATTCATATTGATTACATCAGGATAAAAACCTAATTTATCTATAGATTTTAAGACAGCGTTTGTGAAGAATAGAAATCTTTCTGCATCATCTCCATGTCCATATATACTGTCTGCTCCATCTCTTTTAAAGTAGTATTCATTATCTATGAAGTAGAATGTTACTCCATCTAATTCTAATTGCTCTACTCCACAGTATTGACTTCTCCATGCTACATCAACACTAAATTCTCCTACTTTTTTTAGTCTGTCTTTTAAGTATGTAGGTATTGTTGAGTATTTTGGAATCATTACCCTAACATCTACACCTTCTCTTTTTAATGCTTTAGGTAATGCATATGCAACATCGCCTAAGCCTCCTGTTTTAGCAAAGGGCCAACACTCTGCTGTCACATAAAGGACCTTCATTTTTTCTACCCCCTTATTAAACTGTTTCATTTTTCTCAATTACCATCGGATAATCTTTATCTCCTTTTAGTTCTTTATTTGAACTTATAGTTACATTTTTATCTAATATTACGTTTTCTAATACTACGTTATCGCCAATTTTACAACTTTGCATTATTACTGAATTTCTAATAACTGCACCTTTTCCTATTTTTACTTTTCTGAATAAAGTAGAGTCCTGTACTGTACCGTCTATTTGGCAACCAGTTGCTATAAATGACCCTCTTACTTCAGCATCTTCTCCATACATAGTTGGTGCTTGTGATTTATCTTTAGTAAAGATTTTTCTATTTGATCTAAATAATTCTCTAGAAACTTCTTCTGTTAAAAATTCTTTACTTGCTTCATAATAACTTTTTAATGAATTTATACACTTTAAGTAGCCTTCATATTTATAAGCTCCTACTTGTATATTATCTAATTGATTTATTATGTAGTCTTCTATATAAGAGTACGTTCCCATGCTAGCAATACTATATATACACTCTATAAAGTCTATACGTCTCATTATAAAAGTATCCATACATATATTTGCACTAGGGAAAGTATTTAAGTTGTTACCTACATTTTTTACTCTTTTATCTTTATCTATATTTAAAGTGTTGCAATTTTTAAAGTCTTTATTTGCATTATCAACACGCTTATAAACTATTGTTATGTCGTTGTTTGATTTTTTATGATATTTTAATAAATCATTATAATCTATTGAACAAAGCATATATGATGGTGCAACTATAACATATTCTTCAGGACTTTTTTCTATATAGTCTATATTAGCTAATATTGTATATATGTCGCCTTTTCTATAACCATAATTATTGTTATTTTTAGTGTTTTCTGGACTTAATACATATAGTCCACCTTGTTTTCTACTTAAATCCCAATCTTTGCCGCTACCTAAGTGGTCAGTTAAAGATCTATATTTTTCTCTCGCATATATACCTACATTTGTTATTCCTGAATTAACCATATTTGATAATGTAAAGTCTATTAATCTATATCTTCCTGCTATTGGTATAGTTGCCACTGGTCTGTGGTCTGATAATACATTTACAGATGGATTTTGTATGCTATCTAAATTTATTAAGCCCATGCATTCATTTTTCATAAAAGTTCCCCCTATATTTTTCCTATGTTCTATTTATCTATGTTTTTTATATGTTTTTAATTTCTAAATTTTATTATGCTTTTACTAATTCAAATTCTGATACTACGCTTATTTCATCATCTTCGTCTTTTATTATAGCATTGTCTTCTATAACTGCGCCTTCTGCTATCATAGCTTTTTTGATAACTACATTTTTACCTATTTTAACATTAGGCATTATAACAGAATCTTCTACAACTGAGCCTTCACCAATTTGTACTTTATGTGATAATACTGTGTTTTTTACTATTCCATAAACTCTGCAACCATCTGCAATTAATGATTTTTTAACTGATGCATTTGGTCCTATATATTGTGGTGGAACATCATTTGTATTTGTATAAATTCTCCATTGTGGATCATTTAAATCCACTACTTCAGGATCGTTTATTAAATCCATATTTGCTTCCCATAAACTTTCTATAGTACCAACGTCTCTCCAATATCCTTTAAATGGATATGCAAACATTGATTGTCCTTCTTTTAACATAGTTGGTATTACATTGTGACCGAAGTCATCTAAGCACTCTCCAGTTTCATCAGCTCTTTTAAAGTATTCTCTTAAAGTTTTCCAGTCAAATATGTAGATACCCATAGAGGCTAAATTACTTTTAGGGTTTTTAGGCTTTTCTTCAAATTCATAAATACTTCCATCTTTATTTGTGTTCATAATTCCAAATCTGCTTGCTTCATCCCATGGCACTTCTATTACAGCAATTGTTGCTTTAGCGCCTTTTTCTTTATGAAAACCTAGCATTTTGCTATAATCCATTTTGTATATGTGATCCCCAGATAAAATTAAAACATATTCTGGATCATAGTCATCTATGAAATTCATATTTTTCTTTATTGCATTAGCTGTGCCATTAAACCAATGCCCTTCTTTTTCATTCATATATGGTTGAAGTATTGTTACGCCACCATTAACTCTATCTAAATCCCAGTGGTCTCCTATTCCTATATGAGAGTTTAAGATTTGTGGTTTGTATTGAGTTAACACCCCAACTGTATCAATTCCAGAATTAGAGCAGTTGCTTAAAACAAAATCTATTATTCTGTATTTTCCCCCAAATGATACTGCTGGTTTGGCAATTCTTTTTGTAAATACTCCTAGTCTAGAGCCTTGTCCTCCTGCTAAAATCATAGCTAGCATTTCTTTTTTCATATATGGTCCCCTTTCATATAGTCTATCTATATTTTTATATTTTAAAGTTATTAATAAATTTATCTTTTAATAAATTTTTTTATATTTTAAAAATATATTTTGTCAAAAGCATATCTAAGTGGAAGTGCCTTTTTATAACAATTATAATATATTTTTATATATTTTTGAGCTAAATTTATCCTTTTTGATATATTTTAAGGATGCTTAACTTTAACTCTTCTTTTTATTATTTTTTTTCTTTTTATTATTTTTTTTAGGTTTTGTTTGTTTAGCTGTAGACTTTTTAGGCTTTGATGTAGTTTCAACATTCTTTTCTACTACTTTCTTTTCCACCTTTGCTACCGGTTCTACCTTTTCAATTTTATCTACTACTTTTTCTTCTACCTTTTTTACTTTTTCTACTACTTTGGAATCAATATTTTTTATAGTTTTATTTTTTTTTACTTCAGTTCCTTTTTTTGCTTTTTTATCAATAGGTTTAATGCCTTTTATTTTTGCTAATTTAGCAGTTTCTTCTTTATTTAATTTTATAAAAGTTGCACCTAGTGGAGGAACTTTTATAGTTATGTGATAATCTTTATTGTGCCATTTCTCATCTATTGAGACTAATTTAGCATTTTCCATTGTTTGATTTGAACCATAATATTTTTCATCATCACTATTTAAAATTTCTTCGTATACACCTTCATAAGGTACCCCTACCTTATAGTCATAATATACATTTGGTGTGAAGTTTAAAACAGCTATTATAAAATCTTCTGGATCTTTACTTAATCTCATTAAAGTAATGATACTTTGGTCTTCATTGTTAGGGTCTATAAAATCAAACCCATCATATGTATTATCTAATTCATATAATGATTTTTCTTCTTTATATAAATAATTTAAATCTTTTACATAATCTTTTGTTTTTGAATGTTGCTCAATTTCTAGTAGTTGCCACTCTAGCCCATAAGAGTATCTCCACTCTAGCCCTTGTGCAAATTCAGAACCCATAAATAATAGTTTCTTACCTGGATGTATCATATAGTATGCATATAAAAGTCTTAGATTAGCAAATCTTTGCCAATCATCACCAGGCATCTTATCTAATAATGACTTTTTACCATGAACAACTTCATCATGTGATAATGGTAATATAAAATTCTCTGAAAATGCATACATAAATGAGAATGTTATTAAATCATGATGATATTTTCTATAGATAGGGTCCTTCTCCATATATTGTAATGTATCATTCATCCAACCCATATTCCATTTATATGAAAAGCCTAAACCACCACTGTATGTTGGTGCTGTTACCATAGGCCAAGCAGTTGATTCTTCTGCTACTACTATTGGATTGTCAATGTTAGCATATATTACTTCATTTAATTTTCTTAAAAAGTCAATTGCTTCTATATTTTCTTTTCCACCATATTGATTTGCTTCCCAGTCTCCTCCATCATAATCAAGATAAAGCATACTGCTCACTGCATCAACTCTAATTCCATCTACATGATATTCTTTAAACCAGTAAATTGCATTTGAAAGTAAGAAACTTTTTACTTCTGGTTTTCCAACATCAAAATGTGCAGTACCCCAAGCTAGGTTTTCTGCTTTTAATGGACTTGCATATTCATATTGTGCAGAACCGTCAAATCTATAAAGACCATGTATATCTTTACAAAAATGGCTATAAGCAAAATCTAATATAATTCCAATTCCTAATTCATGCGCTTTATTTACAAATCCCTTAAATTGATCTGGATTACCATATCTGCTTGTAGTTGCATAATATCCGATAGTCTGATATCCCCAACTCATATCTAATGGATATTCTGTTATAGGCATTAATTCTATATGTGTATAGCCCATATCTTTGCAGTACTCAAGCATTTCATAAAGCTCTTCATAATTAAAGAAGCCTCCATCCCATTTTCTCTTCCAAGAGCCAAGATGTGCTTCATAAATATTCATCGGTTGCTCAAATATTGATTTGTTCTTTTTTTGTTCTAAGTATTTTTTATCTGACCAATCAAACTCATCTAAGTTAAAAACTTTTGAAGCTGTTTGTGGTCTTAATTCTGCATATGTTCCATATGGGTCAGCTTTTAATCTACTTACTCCATCGCATCCAACAACATTATATTTATATATATCCCCTTGTGATAAATCTGTTGTGAACATAGACCAAATACCAGAATCATTTAAATTTTCAAGTTTATGAGAACTACCATCCCAGTCATTGAAATCCCCCACTAATTGGACTTCCTGTGCATTAGGAGCCCACACCATGAAAGATGTTCCTTCTTCCCCGTTGTAATTAACTTTGTGGTTTCCCATATATAGATAACTGTCTAAAGCTTCCCCACTTTTAAAGCTATCTATATTTTCTTCCTTTATTATGTCTAAATAATTAATAGAAAACCCCTCCTTTTTATAAAAGCGTTTATACGCGTCGCTCTTTACTATATTGTAATCCAATTTATGGTAATTGTATACAATATTATTGTTAATAATTGAAGTTTTTTTCTAATTTTTTCGCTCAAAAATTTTCCATTTTTAGGAAAGCATTTTCGTAACTTTTTTAATTAAGTAATTTTTTAATAATATTTTTATAATCAGCCATATTGATAAATAATTAAAATAAAAAACTCCTTTAAAGTGATATTTGTTCAATCACTTCAAAGGAGTTTTATTATTTTCTAAATCATATCTTTTTTATTTATATTATCATCTTGTGCATCACTTAAAACTTCTTTTATTCCTTTAAAAGTTCCTAAGAAGTTTACTGCATCTGATGGCAATACAAGTTTTGTTGATTTTCCTTGGGCAACTTTTTCAAGAGCTTCCATAGATTTAAGTGCTAACATATTGTCGTCTATGTCTGCATCTTTCATAGCCTTAAATACTTGTTCTATTACTATAGACTCACCTTCAGCTTTTGCTTTTGCAACTTCTCTAATAGATTCTGCATCCCCTTGTGCTTTAAGTATTCTAGATTGTTTATCCCCTTCAGCCTCTCTTATCATAGCTTCTTTTTTAGCTTCGGCTCTAAGTATTGCTGATTGTTTTTCACCTTCTGCTCTCAATATAGAAGATTGCTTTTCACCCTCAGCTTGAAGTATAGATTCCCTTCTTTCTCTTTCAGCTCTCATTTGTTTTTCCATAGCTACTTGTATATCATGTGGTGGCATTATATTTTTAAGTTCTACTCTATTTACTTTTATTCCCCATTTATCAGTTGCTTCATCTAAGATTGCTCTCATTTTTGTATTGATAACATCTCTAGATGTTAGTGTTGCGTCTAAATCTAATTCCCCAATAATATTTCTAAGTGTTGTAGCAGTTAAGTTTTCTATCGCTGCATTTGGATTTGCTATTTCAAACACAAATCTTATTGGATCTGTTACTTGGAAATATACTACTGTGTCTATTTGCATTGTAACATTATCCTTTGTGATAACTGGTTGTGGTGGGAAGTCTTCCACCCTTTCTTTTAAGTCAATTCTATAAGATAAAGTGTCTATAAAAGGAACTAAAAAATGTACCCCTGTATCAGCCTTCTTATGGAACTTACCTAATCTCATTATAATCCCTACTGTTGATTGTTGGATTACCTTCACGCATTTAATACTCATTATGACTACGATTATAATTAATATTATAATAACTGGCATATAAAGTACCTCCTTTATTTACTTTTTATTTTATGCTTAAATAATTAAATCATTTGTTTATTTTTACCATTATATTACTATTAAGCAAATTATATCATCTTATATGCTTAGATATAGTTACAAACTAGTATCAAGAAATTAATACTTATTTTTATTGAGATTTATAAAAAATATAACTATTAAAATACCCTCTTATTAATTTTTATTAGATATTTTTTTAATTAGACAATTTTCATAACTATAAAATATCAAAATATATAACTAAACAAAAAATTATTAATATTATATAGTGTAGACAAAAATCTATAAGTCTAAATAGGAGGTAGTTATATATGGCGGTATATAAAATAAAATCCAGCGAAATAACAGCTACAGCAACTAATACTATTATTTCTCAAAATGTGACATTAGAAGCTGAGACTCTAGAACTTATTACAGGACAAGTGCTTGATACTAATGGTACAACACCTGTAGAAGGTGCAGCAGTAGTATTATACAAAAAACTTACAGCAGAACCACAAACAATCACAAAAGAAGCTATAGAATATACATATGCTAATGGTAAATATGGATTCCCTTATGATTTTGATACTAATACTTATTCTTATAGTTTAAAAATTTATACACCTAATAATATTGCATAATTTACTAGAATTATAAATTAGCCCATAATAGGAGGTATAAGATGGATATAGATAACGAAAAACTAACTATAGATGGAAAAGAATATACTCTAGCAAACATAAAATCAATAAAGTTAAACAATGATAATCCTTATAAAAATGAAGATACTTCAAATAAAAGCATTTCACTCACACCTGAAGTTTTAGATAATGATATAGTTCATTTAAATATTCAAATAGAAAAAATAGATAACTTAGATAGTTAAAATAACATATAATAAACTACTAAATTATTAAATAGTGGATAATCTCAAATCGCAAATCAACTCAATACTTTGAGATTATCATTTTGAGATGAGGTATGTTATGAATTATAAAATAATCTCTAGAGTAATAAGCAGAGGAGAACTTACACAAAAGGTGTTTATAAAAGAAGAATTCATTTTGAAAAGAGAAACTAAAAATCATTTGAACTTAATACATGGCGTTATTATGGATAATAATAACCAAAAACTTAAAGACTGTGCAGTTTTACTGCAATGCAGAACAAAGTCTCAAGGAGAATACGAAGATTTAAGTATTACTTATACAAACAAGGAGGGGGTCTTTGGTTTCCAAATAGAAATTGATAATAATAAAGACTATAGGATTTTAGTATTCTCTCCAAATAAAATAAACTAAAAGGAATGGTTCGATGGAAAAATTTTATAATAATATAAGAGCAACTGCTGAATCTGAAAAATGTAGTAATGATGATGCTACTTTTAAAAATCAAAAATATATTTGTATTAAAAGTAATAATTATAAATTTTCAACTAATAATAATCTGCTCGTGAAGGTTGAAGATGGGAAAATATCGACTAATGAAGTTGTTCTAAAAAAGCAAGAAGGTGCTGTTATTTATGGTATTGTTTTATTTGAAAATGGAGTATTTATATTTGGAATAAACGATACAAGATATGACTACTTAATAAATATAGTGTATAATTAAGTAATTTCAATTATACAAATAATAATTACTTAAGATAATATTCCCCATCAAAGTCATCCTTTTTTAAAGTAAATCACCTTGATGGGGTTAGCTAATACTATATCTAATATTTCTATATATTATTTAATCTATTTACTTGTTTTTATTTTAATATCTATTTCTCTACTAATTGAGTCTTTATTCTTTTTATTATTTTCTAAATCTAAATTAATATTACTTACTTCTTTCACAATAAGTTTAACACCCTCTATTTGTACCACTTCTACAATGCTACCTTTTTTTATTTTTACTTTATCTTTTGAAATAGCACTCCATTCTTCCCCATTTAATTTAACAACTCCAACTTCATATGGTTCAATATCTTGTACTACAATACCTTTTTGTGAAATTATTCCTTGCAAATTAGTATTATATTTTACATTTTTATCCCTATCTACTAGATATTTAGTTGCTATAACTAAAAGTACTATAGATACAATAGCAAATATCATAACTTGGATAAAGACACTTTCTATAAATGGGCTTAATAACATTGAAACCAATGCCCCGATACTAAACCAAATTAATGTAAGACTTGTTGTCATTAGTTCTCCAACACCAAATATTATAGCTACTATAAACCAAAATGTACTTATACCGATACTCATAAGCATCCCTCATCTCTTAAATTAAAATATATTTTTAGATTAGCTTAAATATATTATATCATTATATTTTATATTAGAATATTACAAAGAAATGTCAAATAATAAACAAAAGGTTTAAATTATTTTTTTATTAAATCAATTTATTAATTCTTTCATAGTTTGTGGAATTAAATTAATTACATCACTTGCATTTACTGTATATAAATCTTTAGATAATCTTTGGCCTATATAACCATGAATATATGCTGCACAAACTGTTCCCATGAGATTAGTCATTCCTTGCCCAACAAATGAAGTTATCATTCCAAGAAGTGTATCACCCATTCCTCCATTTGCCATTGATGAGTTCCCTGTTGGATTTATATATGTGTATTTTCCATTTGTTATTACAGTTTCATACCCTTTTAACAATACGACTACTTTATATTTATTTGCAAATTCTTTTGCAGCATCTACTTTATTATCTCTAATATAATTTATAGGATATCCTGTAAGTCGTGACATCTCGCCTAAGTGCGGTGTAATTATTATTCTATTTGGATTGGATTTTAATAGTTCTTTTTTATCTTTGAGTACATTTAATCCATCTGCATCTATTATAATTGGACAAGTTGTATTATTTAATATATATTCTAATTTATTATAAGTATCATCATTATCTCCCATTCCACAACCAAATCCTATTGCATCACAATCTTTTATTAAGTTTATAACCTTTTGATTTTCAGCAATATTTAAAGTCATAGCCTCACAAAGTTTTTGACTTGCAATATCTTGGACATACGAGTCTGTTACTAATGTTGTCAGCCCACTTCCGCATTTTACTGCTGCTTGTGTCGATATATACGCGGCTCCCGTAAATCCTCTACTTCCTGCAAATAATGCTATTTTTCCAAAATCACTTTTAAATGAATATTTATCTTTTGCCCTTATATTATTTTTTATAATTTCTATATCTGTTATATATTCTTTATTGTCGTATTTTTCTAAGATATGTTCTGGTATGCCTATATGCTCAACAACTACATCTCCTATAAATTCTTTTGTCTCATATTTTAAAAATCCTCGTTTATAAAACTCAAATGAAATAGTTTTGTCTGCTTTTATACAAGTCCCCAATATATCACCAGTTGTAGCATTTATTCCTGATGGCACATCAATCGAATAAGTTTTATTTTTATTTTCATTTATAAGGTTTATAACATCGTAAAATACACCCTTTATTTCTCGCTCTAACCCTGTCCCAAATATACAATCAACTACTATATCTGATCTTTTTATAGAATTTTTTAGCTCATCCATATTTTCATTTTCTACAACTGTTGTTGATATATTAAATAATTTTAAGATATTATAATTTATTTTAGAACATTCACTTAGTTTTTCTAAATTGCCGACTATAAATACTTCTACATTTTTTCCCCTTGCACATAATTGTCTTGCTAAACCAAGCCCATCCCCACCATTATTTCCTACTCCACTTACTACAACATAGTTTTGGTTTTCTTCTATATCCATATGTTTAAATGCTGATAAAACTGCATTTTCCATCATTACAATAAGTGGAATTTTATATTCATCTACACAAGCATTATCTAAAATTTTCGTGCTGTCTGCTGTTCCTATTCTCATTTGAAATCCTCCCTTTTCTTTAGTTATATAATATTTTATAAATAATCATAAATTATACATTTTTATATAAATCTAAATTATGTTAAATAAAAAGAGCTAAACAGTTTTTAACTGCTTAGCTCTTTTTATTTATTAAACTCCTACAACTCTAGTAACCCCAGGTACTTCTTTTACTAATAAGTTTTCTATAACAGCTTTTAATGTCATAGTAGCCCCTGGACAACCTGAGCAAGCACCTTGTAATCTAACTAATACTACTCCATCATCGCTAACTTCTACTAATTCAACGTCCCCACCGTCTCTTTGTAGTACTGGTCTAATTTTATCTAATACTACTGCAACTTGTTCTTTCATTCTTTACACCCCTTATTATTTTTGATTTCTACCTCAATTATACACTAATGATACAATATTCTCTACCATTTATTATTACATTTCCTTTTTTACTATTTTTTATATTAAAATATTAGCCCACATTCAAAAGATGTACTAATTTAATAGATGGTGTTGAAGATAACGAATACTTGAAACCATATTTAAACAGGAACACTCTTTAAATGAGCGTTCTTATTTTTTTGATTTAAATTAATAATATAAATTCCAAAAGAATATACTTCTAGTAAGCAATATAAAATTTACATACTTATTGCTAATATTTTAGAAGGGGGAATATTATGTTATTTAAAGGATCTGCAGTCGCTTTAGTTACTCCTTTTACAAGTGAAAATACAGTAAACTACAACAAATTAGAAGAACTTGTTGAGTTCCATATAAAAAATGGTACTGATGCAATAGTTGTTTGTGGTACTACTGGTGAAGCGAGTACATTAAGCGATAGAGAACATATTGCAGCAATAAAATGTGTTATTGATGCAGTAAACAAAAGAATTCCTGTAATTGCAGGTACTGGAGGTAATGATACTGAGCACTCTGTATTGTTGAGTAAAATTGCAGAAAACTTCGGTGCTGATGGACTTTTAATCATCAATCCTTATTATAATAAGGGAAATAAATCTGGTATAAAAGCTCACTTCACAAAAATTGCACAAAGTGTAGATACTCCAATTATTATCTACAATGTCCCATCTAGAACTGGTGTAAATTTATCACCTAATTTAATTGCTGAGTTATCTTATAATGAACCAAATATCGTAGCTGTTAAAGAGGCAAGTGGAGATATGACACAAGTTGCCGAAATTGCTAGATTAGTTGATGATGACTTTGCTATATATTCTGGAAATGATGATTCTACTCTACCACTACTTTCTCTAGGTGGTGTAGGTGTAATTTCTGTACTTGCTAATATATGCCCTAAAGAAAGCCATGATTTAGTTTATAGCTTTTTAGACGGAAATATAGGTCTTTCTAGAAAACTTCAATTAGATTTAAAACCTCTAATTGATGCTTTATTCTTAGAGGTAAATCCTGTCCCTGTAAAAACTGCTATGAATCTTATAGGTATGGAAGTTGGAAATTTAAGGCTTCCACTTGGTCATATGCAGCCAAATAATCTAGAATTACTAAAAAAAGAATTAAAATGTGCAAGATTTGAATTAAAATAGTTCAAAACTAAAATATTTATTAAAACAAATTATAAAAAGAGGATATTAAATCTACTTTTTTAAGTAATTTAGTATGCTCTTTTATTTATAATCTATTTGTAATTTTATTTTCTATATAATCTAATTAAATTTCTTTTTTACAAAATACTACAATGCTTGAAATCACAAATAATACACTCGCTCCTAGTGTAATATAAAGTGATTTTATAACTTCTGAAATCTCAACATCACCTTTTAGTATATCCATATTTACGTTTATAAGTTGAATTGGGTTATAATCTTGAACTTTCGGTATAATATTTAAAACCAAAAGTATTCCTACTATAACTCCACAAAATAACATAGAACCATAAGATGTTTTAAATAAAATCCCGCCCAAAATTATTGCACTTATTAAAAATATCCCAAATACCCATACAAGACTCAAAGAAAATAACAGATTTTCGACCTGTGTATCTTCCCAAAATAGCATCGAGTATAAAAATGTGACTAATGCAGATAAAAAATAAGTAAATGTCCAAACTAATGTTGATGATGTGAATTTTGATAAAACTACAGTTTTTCTAGATAGCCCTTTTGTAAGCATGTTGATTAGAGTTCCTTTTGATAATTCGTTTGATATTAATCCGCTAAATATTATAACTAGTATAATCAGTCCCATCTGCGTAGTATTTTTAAAAAATTGTGTCCAAGAATCAAAAATAGTCGGTTCTGGCAAACTTATTTTTATGCCCTCTTCCATCAAAGATTCCATTAAATCTGGTGTGAATTTTGCCACGACTGGATTCATAAAACCAAATATTAAAAATACAGTCACAATCAAAAGTAATTTATATGTTTTAGTCAGTTCAAAGAGTTCTTTTTTTGTAAATGCTAAATACGCTCTCATTTTATTGCCTCCATAAATAATCTTTCTAGTGTTGGCTCTTGAATTCTTATATATATTGGATATAAATCCTTATCTATTAATCCCTGCATAACTTCTCTTTGAACTTCTTCTATATTGTTTGAGTGAAGGTAAATAGTGTTTTCGCTTTTTTGAATCTCATTTATATTAGAATTGTCTTTAATTATTTTTAAAAACTTTATAAAATCTTCTTTATTTTTCATTCCAACTTCCAAACAATCCACCATATGACCTTTTTTGATTTGTGATAAATCTCCACTTAGAGCAATTTTTCCATCTCTAAGTATTGCAATTTCGTCGCATATTCTCTCAACATCAGATAGTATATGAGTTGAAAATATGACTGTAGTTCTTTCTTTTACTTTTAATAAAATATCTAAGATTTCTTTTCTTCCTATTGGATCTAATTCTGATGTCGGTTCGTCACATATAAGAAGTTTGGGCTCATTTAAAAGCGCCTGTGCAATACCCAGTCTTTGTTTCATCCCTCTTGAAAACTTGCTTATCTTTCGTTTTTTATAATCACTAAGTCCCACAAGTTCTAATAACTCTTCACTCTTTTTCTTTATATCGCTTTTTTTCATATTTGTAATTTCGCCGCATAATTTTAGATATTCATGTGGAGTCATATATCCGTAGTATTCTGGCACATCTGGAAGATATCCTATAAATTTATTTGTTTTAGTTTCGCCAAATTTAACTTCCTCTCCACATACTCTTATAATTCCACTATCAGGTTTTAAAAAACCTAAAATCATCTTCATTGTAGTTGTTTTACCTGCCCCATTTTCTCCAATAAAACCGAAAATGGAGTTTTCTCTTACTTTTAAATTAAGTCCATTTATAATATTATTTGAGCCAAAACTTTTATATAAATTATCTATCTCAAGTATATTCACTATTCCTCACCTCTACCAAATATAAAATAAAATATTGGGCCTATGATTTGTATAAACAAAACTACTATTATCCATATAGCTTTATTTCCAAATCTGTAGTTGGGGTGTTTTATAACATGTATTAATGCAGTTATAGCCAATATAAATTCTAAAATTATAACTGGTAATAATAATGCTAAATTATTTGTAATCTCACTCATATATTTACTTCCTTATATTAATTAGTTTCTAGTGCGAGCACACATGATTTAAATCTATAGTCGTCTTTTAAATCTGAAAATATAGGATTGTCTTTTACACCACTTATAACACTTTGTTTTATTAATTCATGGCTTCTTGGTGTATTTACTCCTAAATCTAATTCCTTTAACCAATTTTCGATTTTGTCAAAAAATTCGTCGCCTCTTAATTTAAAATCATATATATTTTTTATACATACATCCGTGTACTTTTGTATTAACTCTAAAGCTTTTTCATTTTGTTTATTAATTGCATATCCTTGTGCAGTTGCAAGATATAAATTTACTGTTGTATTTGGATGTAGCTCATCTAAATTGAACAATTCACATATTCCAGCTGCTCTTTTAAAACATTCTTCAATAATATCTAATTTATCCATATTTAATACAATTTGTTGAGATATATTACCCACTAAACTTATAAGATTTTGATATATACAAATTTGAGTAATTTCACTTGCTTTATTCATATTTCCTAATAATTTAAAGCTCATGCTAATAAGCTCGGCATCTTGACTAAAAGTTTTTACATCCTCTCCTAATATTTCTAAAACTTCTGTTGGTTTATTATCCATAATCAATGAAAGTAATTCTAAATTTATTGCATCTTTTATTAGTTGAGGATTTTCACTTTCTTCTCTTATTCTTATACATAATTCTCGTGCTCTATTTAAAACTTTTTCTTTATTATTAAATAACATATAGTGGTTTAAATAAAGTACTACCATTTGCTTTAAAAATTCAAAACAAGAATAATATTTTTTTATATACTCCTCACATTTTCCAAAAACATCATTTGGATCTTTTTGAGCAAATGCTTGTGCTAATTCATAATAAATCTTTTGTATATCTTGTTTTGTAAGCTGTGGCTCATATCCAATAAGCTCATCTAAAGATATATTAAATAATGTCGCAAGTTGAGGAAGTAATACTATATCAGGGTATGTTATGTTGTTTTCCCATTTTGAAACTGATGATTTTGATACTCCTATATAACTCGCAAGTTCATCTTGCGTAATTCCTTTACTTCGTCTAAATTTCGTTATGTTTTTTCCTATGTTAATTTTATTCATATATTTCACCTCTTTATATTTAAATTATATGTTTTAAATTAATACCAAACAATGGAGTTAAAAGCTACTTTTGTAGAAAAAGTTTCTCAAAGTGAAACTTTTTTAATTCTATCCACAACTACATAAAAATATAATAATCTACTACTTAGATTTATAATTTTTTATATTGAAAAATATTTTTCCATGTGTTACCATAAAATTGTAATTAAAATATATACAGGGGAGCTTTTGCTGAGATTGAATTTTTTCTAAACCCTCCGAACCTGCCGGATAATGCCGAGAAGGGAGTTTATATTATTGTATTTATATACATTAATTTGAATCTTCATCGTACATTATTTGTACGATTTTTTATTTTGTATGATAAATTTTAATAATTTTCAAAACACATCTAAATGTATTTATATAAAATAAATCTATCTATTTGAAAATTATTTAAAATGTATATTTTATTGTACAAAATTTCTACAATAGTTTTAATCTAAATTCCTTTCCAATAAAATCTCCATGTATATATATTTTCAATATTGTTTAAATTTAACTAGTTAAAAATACTTGCAAGTAATTATATTTTAAATCTAAATTTAAGGAGAAAAATATGAATTACACAACTCAAATGGATGCCGCAAGAAAAGGCATTATAACAAATGAAATGAAACAAGTAAGTGAATACGAAAATATAAATATAGACGAATTAGTAAATTTAGTGGCTCAAGGTAGGGTTTGTATTCCTGCGAATAAAAACCATAGATGCTTAAAACCTTATGGTATTGGCAAAAAATTAAAAACTAAAATAAATGTAAACCTTGGAACATCTAGAGACTGTCTCGATATGGATTTAGAAATGCAAAAAGTTATGAGCGCTGTAAATATGGGAGCCGAATCAATAATGGACCTTAGCTCTTATGGAGACACTCAAAAATTCAGAAGAAAATTAATAAAAGAATGCCCTGCAATAATCGGTACAGTACCAATATACGATGCTGTTGTCTATTATAACAAACCACTTAAAACTATCACTGCGAAAGAATGGATTGATGTAGTCAGAATGCACGCCCAAGATGGTGTCGATTTTATGACTATTCATTGTGGTGTAAATAAACATACAGCAGAGCGTTTTAAACAATCAAAACGCCTTACAAATATAGTATCTAGAGGTGGGTCTATAATATTTGCTTGGATGGAGTTGACAGGAAACGAAAACCCATTTTTTGAATTTTATGATGAAGTTTTAGATATTTGCAGAGAATATGATGTGACAATAAGTCTAGGAGATGCATGCAGACCAGGAAGTGTCCACGATGCTGGAGATATATCTCAAATAGAAGAATTAGTAACATTAGGTGAACTTACTAATAGAGCTTGGGCAAAAGATGTTCAAGTTATGATAGAAGGTCCTGGCCATATGCCACTTAATCAAATAAAAGCAAATATGGAAATCCAAGAAACTATATGTAACGGTGCCCCTTTTTATGTATTAGGTCCTCTTGTTACAGATGTCGCTCCTGGATACGATCATATAACTTCTGCAATAGGTGGAGCAATCGCTGCAACATATGGAGCTTCTTTCTTATGCTATGTCACTCCAGCTGAACACCTTCGACTTCCTAATCTAGAAGATGTAAAAGAAGGTATAATAGCATCTAAAATCGCAGCCCACGCTGCTGATATTGCCAAGGGAATTCCTGGCGCAATAGATTGGGATAATAAAATGAGCGAGGCTAGACGTGAATTAGATTGGGAAAAAATGTTTGACCTAGCAATCGATAGCGAAAAGGCAAGACGATACAGAGCTGAATCAAAACCAGAAAACGAAGATACTTGCACAATGTGTGGAAAAATGTGTGCAGTTAGAAATATAAATAAAATCCTAAAAGGTGAAGACGTAGATATAATGGAATAAATCTAAAAATATCAGACTCATTTTTAGATTTAATACCTAATACGCTAACAAATAAAAAGACGGGTAATTCCCGTCTTTTTATTTTTCATTTATTTTATTTAATCTTTAATTATTAATCTTTTAATTCAGATACTATTCTTAATAAATCAAGTAATATATTTACAAAGTCTAAGTATAAATTAAGTACATGTATTGATAAGTCATTTCTACAAGTTACTCCGCCAGATTGAATATCGTATTTTAATAAACTCACATCATATAAGATATATGCCGAGAATAATATTATACCTAGTCCACTTACTGCTATATTAAAAACTGTTCCTTGTATAAATATATTTACAATACTCATTCCTATAAGAACTACTAATCCTACAAGTAAAGTACTTCCAAGCCCAATATAGTGTCCTGCTGGTTTTCTATGTGATATCAATGCTAATAAAGCGAATAATACACATGTCCCTAAAACTACATTCATAAATAATGTTGTCCCTAAATCATATAGGTAGTAAGTTAAAATAGGATACATAAGTATACCATCTACAAAAGTAAATAGATATACAAAGTTCATTGAAAAACTTCTAGGTATTACATTTTTTCTAGATAACAATGAAAATAATAAAAGACCTACAACTAAAACCCCTATAAAAATATTAGCAACATATACTAATGATGCTGGAATAAACATTTTTCCAAATAAAAAACCAATAAACATAAATACTATTGATATAGATAGATATTTGAATACTGCTTCCATTGGATTTTCTACTGTCATATAAGTTGATTTATTCATAATTTTACCTCTCCTTCTAAATTTATATTTTTATAATTTATACATCTTTTATAATTTAATTATATAACTCTTATTTATATTAAATTATTACTATTTGGTAAAATTTATTGTATTTTTAATTTTCTTTGTTTACAATTCTGTTTTTTATTTTTTCCATGCGTAAGTCTAAGTCTGCACTAATTTGAGCACAGTCTAATAATTCTCGCCTTAATAACTCTTCTTCATCTTGTGGTATATCTTTTTTATAGCTAAGTTTATGTTCTAAACTAGCCCAAAAATCCATAGCAATAGTTCTAAGCTGTACCTCTACCCTCATATTTTTCTTTTCATCTTTTAAAAATATCGGTATTTCAACGATAAGATGAAGACTTCTATAACCATTTGGCTTTGGATTTTTTATGTAATCTTTCACCTCAATTAATTTTATATCATCTTGTTGCAATAAACAGTCAGCCAATACATATATATCTTCCGGAAAAGAACATATCACTCTTACTCCTGCTATATCATTTAAATTCTTTTCTATAGATTCTACAGTAAGCGGCACATCTTTTTTAGCTAACTTTTTTACTATACTATCTGGTGATTTTAATCTAGTTTTGATTGTTTCAATTGGATTTCTATCGTATTCAAGCGAAAATTCTTGATTCAACACTTTAAATTTTGTTTCTACTTCCATAATGGCGCACTTATAGTAAGCCATCAATCTCTTGAAAGGCATAACATTATATTCAAATTTATCAATAGCATTATTGTTGACTAATGCTTTAACAACCGGATCAACTAATTTTCCTCTTATCATACTCTACATAACTCCTATATACTCTCATTATTTAAAACCTTAAATTAGATTATCTTTTGAAATATAAAGAAATATAATTTCATATATACTATAAAATATTTATACCCAATTATTTTCAAAGTATAAATATATAAATTTTTCTAAAAATATATTATTATAATTTTATGTACTCTATATTAAGCCCTTTAAAAATCAAATTTATGTCTAGTATTTTATATCATTAATCATATAATTCAGTTTATATTATAATATGTCTTATATATTAAAAGTTCTCCTATTTTTAAATAGATTTACTTTCCTTTTAACTAAAAAAGACGAGTATTTCTCGCCTTTTTGATATTTAATAAGTTGTATTTTACTTATTTACAATTCTATTTTTTATATCTTCCATACGTCTATCTAATTCTGAACTTGCTTGTGCACATTCCAAAAGCTCTCGTTTTAATATATTAGCTTCTCCATCTGGTATTTCTTTGTTGTAGCTTAGTTTATGATCCAAACTTGCCCAAAAATCCATAGCAATAGTTCTAAGTTGTACCTCTACTCTCATATTTTTCTTTTCATCTTTTAGATATATTGGAACTTCTATTATTAGATGCAAACTTCTATATCCATTTGGCTTGGGATTTTTTATGTAATCTTTAACCTCAATTAATTTAACGTCGTCTTGTTGCAAAAGACAATCTGCTAATAAGTATATATCCTCTGTAAAAGAGCATATTACTCTAACTCCTGCAACATCACTTAGATTTTCTGTTATTGATCTTGTTGTAAGAGATAAATTTCGTCTAGTTAACTTTTTTACTATACTTTCTGGTGATTTCAATCTTGTCTTTATTGTTTCTATTGGGTTTCTATCGTATTCAAGTGAAAACTCTTGATTTAATACATTGAACTTTGTTTCCACCTGCATAATGGCACAATTGTAGTATGCCATTAGTTTTTTGAAAGGCATCATGTTATCTTCAATTATGTCTATGACATTATTATTAACTAATGCCTTCATAACTGGTTCCATAAATTTTTGTTTTATCATGATTTACTTAACTCCTATTTTATTATTAAATTTGCTTATAATCATCAACTTTAATAATTTATTTAAAGTAATTATGTTACTTACCCTCTTATGTTAATTCTATCCTAACATAGTTTTCTATATTTAACCTTAACACATGGATTTAATATGTACACAACAAAATAAGATATACAAAGTTTCTTTATATATCTCTTATATATTCTTTATTATATTTATTATTCTTTTATAATTTTATGTACTTAACTTTAAAAATAAAACTTTATAAAATTTTTATAAACTAAAAAATAAAGAGGTAAGTTAAATCTTACCCCTTTATATTAATTAAAATGAGCTACAAATGTTTCTATTGTGATATTTATTGTCTTTTGTTCTATCTTCTTTAGATGCAAGTAATTCTTCTAACATCTTTTTATATTTACTGTCATTTGTAACTCTTATATGACTTTCTATAAGATAAATGCTGTTTGTCTTAGGTCTTTTCTTTCTTATGTTATTATCAATTATTGTCTTAGCCATATCAAAACTTTGAATATGAGTATGCCCATTTTTAAAGTTTTTCTTAGTATTATATACTATATAGCCTCTCTTAACCCTCAAGATAATATATCCTTCTCTTTCATAAATTTTTTCTGCGCCTGCTGTTTTATTAGATTTTGGTATTTGAAATTCTACAATATTATTACTACAAACTTTGTTTTTTATAGGATCCACGACTTTAATCATAATAACACCCCAATTATCTTATTTTATATTAAGATGGTAAATTTTTTAATATTTACCTATCTTACTTTAATTGTAAATAAATAAAATTCTAAATTGGTTACATTTATGTTAATTTTTTCTTTATTTTTAATACAAATAAATTTTAGGAAAGTTATATCTTCCAAGCATAGCTCATATTTTGTAAATCTACCATATGTTTATAAAGACCATCATTTTTAATTAATTCTTCTGATGTACCTTCTTCTGATACTTTACCATTTTCTAAAACAACTAAATGTGATGCAGTTGCAATAGTTCTCATTCTATGAGCTATCATTATTACTGTTTTGTGTTGAATTAATTTTGATAAAGCCCTTTGTACATAAGTTTCACTTTCAACGTCTAAAGATGCACTAGCTTCATCTAAAAGTATTATTGGAGCATCTTTTAATATTGCTCTTGCGATTGAAATTCTTTGTCTTTGACCTCCAGATAATTTTGAACCATTTTCTCCGATAACTGTATCATAACCATCTGGTAAGTTATCTACAAATTCATCGCAAAATGCTAATTTTGCAGCTCTTTTAACTTCTTCGTCAGTCGCATCTTTTTTACCTATTCTTATATTTTCAAGGATTGTATTGTTAAATAATACAACATCTTGGAATACTATTGAGAATTTAGACAAAAGCACTTCTGGGTCAACTGTAGAAATATCTACTCCACCTATTTTTATTTTTCCTTTATCTAAATCATAAAATCTAGCTATTAAAGATGCACAAGTCGTCTTTCCTCCGCCACTATTTCCTACTAATGCTGTTATTTCATCTTGTTTTGCAGTAAAGCTAACATTGTCTAATACTGGTTTTCCAGGTTGATATGAGAAACTTACATCTTCAAACTCGATATCATAATTATCAGGTTCAAAAGTATCTCCTCCTGTTTGAAGTTTATAATCATTTATATTGTTTAGTCTATCTACTCTTGATTCACAACTTATAATCGCAGCTAAATTTTGTAATGTTGCATTTAGTGGATCGTATAATCTAGATGCAACTATTAAAAATAACATAAACACTTCTAATGTTATTTCCCCTGACATTAAGTATTTAACTCCGAAAATAACTACTGTAGCAATACCAAGTTTAAGCACAAGTTGTGAGCTTACTACAAATAATGCATTTGTAAGTTCTGCTTTTATTTGACTCTTTTCACAATTATCAATAGCGTCATCTACTTCTTGTAGATATTGTTCCGTAAAATTACTAGCTTTTAAATCCCTAACTGTTTCTAATCCCTCTTGTATTTTTTCTGTTCTTATAAGCTGTATATCTCTATCTTTATGACCTACAGCACTTAATTTTCTCTTTGCCAATAAAATTAAAATAATCGCAACAGGAACACACCAAACTGCAACTATTGACATTTTAACATCAAAGGCAAACATTCCTATTGAAAGTAAAACAGTCGAAACTATTGAACCTACAAATTCAGGAATAAAGTGTGATAGTGCCTGTTCCATATAAGTGACATCTGATAAAATTGTAGTTGTTAAATCTGATAAATCCCTTTTTGAGAAAAATGACATAGGGAATTTTCTAAGTTTTTCTGCTACATTTATTCTAAGTCGTGCACTTTCTGTATATGTGTTTAAAAATGTCATATTATATTGGATATAGTGAGCTATATAAATAAGTACAAATACTACTATAAATTCTACAATATAAACACCTACTGAAAATTCATATGACTTATCTACTAATATTTTTAGCAAATCACAAGTGAAAAAGTATAAAACCCCTATAGACATTGCAATTATAATATAAGATATTGTGCAAGATATACACGCTTTAATTAAATTCTTTGCCCCTAATTCAGTTAAGGCAAATTTCTTTTGTATTTTTTCTAGCAGCATACAAATTCACCCACTTTCCAATCTATAGATTGACGATATTCAGACCACATCTTAGCATATAATCCATTCTTATCTACTAATTCTTTATGTGTACCACTTTCAACTATTTTTCCATCATCGACAACATAGATACAATCTACATTTACTATTGTAGATAGACGATGAGCTATCATTATTGTAGTTTTATTTTTAGATAATTCTAATATAGCTTTTTGCATTAGATATTCATTATCACTATCTGCATATGCTGTTGCTTCGTCTAATAATAAGATAGGTGCATTTTTAACTATTGCTCTTGCTAAAGTTATTCTTTGAGTTTCTCCTCCTGATAAATACACACCTTCTGTTCCTATTTTAGTATCAAGACCTGTATCAAACTTAGATATAATATCGTCACATTGTGCTTTGTGAAGTGCATCTAAAACATCTTTTTTATCTACATCAAAGCCCATTTTGATATTTTCATACAAGCTTTTCTTTAATAATTTATTATCTTGGAACACGAATGATATTTTATCCATAAGATCTTTTTCATTCATATCCTTTAAATTTACTCCACCTATTTCGATTGAGCCTTTTGTAACATCGTAAAATCTAGGTATTAAAGATACTAAAGTTGATTTACCGCCGCCGCTTTTTCCGACAAATGCGACAGTTGTTCCACTTTTAATATCTAAATTTATGTTGTGAAGTACTTCAACATCAGTATCTGGATAAGTAAATGAAACATTATTAAATTTAATATTGTAATTACTTAATTTTTGTGATGTTTGAGGATACTTAACTATTTCTTTCTTTGTTATACTTTCTATACGATTTAGAGCATCTTCTGCCAACATTGTATTTTCACTTGCAAACATAATTTTATTAGTTGTAACTGCAAGTATTGGTGTAAATATTACATAAAACATAAAGTCTGGAAGTAAAGAAGAAACATTAAATCCATTTAGAACTAAAATCATCATACTTCCTATTAAGAATATAAATATACTATTTACAAATGCTGTAAATCCAGTCATAGGTCTACGTAATTTATTAGTATAACCTACTGAAAATTTTTCATAATTTTTTATTGATTTATGAAAACGTTCAAAAGAGAAAACTGTTTGTTGGAATGTCTTTACAACTGGTATCCCTCTTATATATTCAACTGCTTCGTTGCTCATTTCCTCTAGAGCATCCATATATTGTTTCATTGATTGTGCTAAATCTTTTCCAAGCATTTTTGACATATTTACAAATGCTAAAGCTAAAGGAATTAAAGATGCAATCCCAAATCTCCAGTTAAATATAAATAAACAAACAACTGCAGCAATTAATGTCGTTACAAGTTGAACCATATCTGGTAGTTGATGTGCTAAATAAGTCTCTGTTGATGCTGCTGATTCGTCAATTATTTTTCTTACTTTACCACTTCCTTCTTTTGATAAATATCCCATAGGAAGTTTCATAACGTGATGCATAGCATCTTTTCTCATATTTGATGCTATTCTAAAAGCTGCTAAATGTGAGCATATAAGTGATAAAACATATACAAGTATTCCTACTACAGCAAAAGTAAATGCATACCATCCATATCTAGCTGCGTCACTTGCCAAGCTAAAATTTGGATATACATCTAGTATGACTTGTATTACCTTCCATATCCATACAAAAGGCATTAATAATAAAATTGCACTTATAAATGATAAAAATAGTGATAACATTGTTAAGTACTTATGATTGCCTGCATAAGCAAATAGTTTTTTTAATATTGCCATGCGATTACCTCCTTCTTAAATAATCTTGAATTTCATTTGCAATAACAGTGTACTATTTTACCCCTTGCAATTCTACTCCAATACAATATAATTAATCCATTTTGATATCCGATTTTCTATATTGTTGTGGTGTCATATTTACATATTTAGAAAAAGCTGCTGAGTATTTGCTGGGATTTGAATACCCAATTTTATTGGCTATTTCTATAATAGGTATATCTGTCTTCTTTAAAAGTTCAATGCTGTACTCAATTCTATACTGTTTAAACCATGTATATATCGGTACTCCATAAATTTCTTTAAATAATTTTCTCAAAGTATTTATATTTATATTGTACTCTTGGGCTAATTTGTTGAAATCAGGCTTTAATGATAAATTATCTGTTAAGTAATTTCTAATCGATTTAACAGTTTCTATTTGATTTTTAGGATAATATCGTTTTTTATCTTGTATAATTTCAAAATCTATATGTGATAAAAATAATAATAATTCTAGAACTTTTATTTTTAAATAATCCACTTTTATCTCATTTTCCACATCGTACATCTCCATAAATATATGTTGAATTTGTTGTGTTGCCCTCATTATATATATATCGTTATTTAGTGTAAGTTTTTTAGAAATTAAATCTATATCTATATTAAATTCTGAAAATATTTCGTTATTCTTAGCTTTTTCAACATCGATTAAAACTTCAATTCCTTCATAATACCCAAATGTAAAAAATTGTTTTGATGTTTCAAGTGACCATCTACTAATTGATAAATCACCTTCTGTAAGATATGCATAATACTCTTGGTCGTATAAACACTCAAATTTTCCTCTTAAACAATGGTTTATCTCTATAAATTTTGTACTATCTTTATCTACATCTGTCTTTGGAGCATTATAGCAATGAAAATTATTATAAATAACTTGTATTCCATTATATAAATCTATACAATACATCCTCCCTTCTCCATTAATTGCTCCTATCATATACTTTGTCTCGTGTTTGTTTATTTTTTCTTTATTTGAAATCATTATATTAGAATTTTCAAGCATATAATTTTCCCCTCTTATTAGTTTGATTTTAAGTTAATTATATTGATATTGGTAATCATTGTCAAATGAAACATAAAAAATAGAGATTGAATTATAAATCCAATCTCTTATTATTTATGCATAATTATATTTTTCTCTCTTTGAAATTAAGAAACTCATCGATATTACAAAAGCACATATCTCAGCTACAGTAATTGCCATCCATACTCCATCAAGTTTAAAAAATATAGGTAAAATTATTACTGAAAGTGTTTCAAATCCAAGCGTTCTTGAAAATGAAATTATAGCAGAAATAATACCATTGTTAAGCGCTGTGAAGAATGAAGATGAATAAATATTTATTCCAGCTAATATAAAGTAGAATGAGAATAATCTAAATCCATGCACAGTCATATCAAATAATTCTTTGTCATATCCAACAAAAACTTTTGCTAGTGGAGATGCCAACATTTGTGCAAGCACCATCATAGTAATTCCTAAAATACTCATAATCTTAAAGCTTTTTTGAAGCATGTTTTTAACCTCGTCGTTATTACCGGCTCCATAGTGATAAGAAACTATCGGCGCTGTTCCTATTGAGTATCCGATAAATACTGCCACAAATGCAAACTCAACATACATAACTGCCCCATATGCTGCTATTCCATTTTGACCAGCTAGTCTCATAAGTTGGAAGTTGTAAAGCATACTTACAAGTGATGAAGATACTGTAGTCATAAGTTCAGATACTCCATTTGCACATGCTTTTAAAAGAACTGTTCCTTCTAATTTAGTTTTTACAAATTTAAGCGCTGTATCATTTTTAGGACTCATAAAATAAATTAATGGTAAAACTCCACCTATACATTGACTTAAACCAGTTGCCAATGCTGCTCCAACTAAGCCCCATTTAAATACTGCTATAAATAATGCATCTAAAACCATATTTGTAAGCCCAGCTATAACAGTCATAATAAGACCAAGTCTTGGTTTTTCCGCTGTAATAAAAAGACTTTGGAATACACTTTGTAACATAAATGCCGTATTAAATATAACAAGAGTTCTTCCGTATGTTACACAATCTTCAAGCATTTGTCCACTTGCTCCAAGAGCACTTGAAAGTGGTCGTATAACTATAAGTCCCAAAATTGTAAGAAGTAGTCCTAATATAATTACTAATGTTATAAGCATTGTAAAATATCTATTGGCGTCTTCTTTTTTATCTTCACCAAGTGTCTTTGCAACTAATGCACTCCCACCTGTTCCTATCATAAATCCAAATGCACCTAATATCATTAAAAATGGCCAAACTAAGTTAACTGCGGCAAATGGTGTTTTCCCTACAAAGTTAGACACAAATGTACCGTCTACAACACCATAAATCGAAGTAAAGACCATCATAACAATAGAAGGAAGTGCAAATCTAAATATTTTTTTATAAGTAAAATGTTCAGATAATTGTATTGTCATATTTATTCCTCCATTTTATATTAAATCTCTAAAAAGCTATCCTTCAATAGATCATTAAATTTTCTAAGTAAGTTTATTAGTAATTCTTGCTCTTTTTCATCCATCTTAGATAAAGCATTATTTTCTTTTGAAATAATTATATCGACTGTATTATTAGCCAAGTCTAATCCTTTTTCTGTAAGACTAACTTGCTTACTTCTTTTATCATTTATATTGAGTAATTCTATGTATCCTTCTGCTTCCATCTTTTTCAAAGATGAGTTTACAGTTTGTTTTGGAATACACATCATATTACATATATCACTTTGAGTTAGTACTTTATTTTCTTCTCTTAGTATATAAAGTATCCAAAGCATACAGTCAGACATTTTAAATTTTTTTGCAAGGTTACTGTATAAATCATTATTTTCTTTCATAACCTCATTAAATTCAAGCATCCTCTTTGATGAATTATTTTTCATATCAACCCTCCTCAATAATCCGATATCGGACAATAGACATTATAGTCCGATATCGGATTATTGTCAATATATCTTTCTTCCTACTTTTAATTCATAATTTTTAATATGTTAAATTATACTTCTTTTATAATGTTGATTCATTCTTTGTTATAATGTATAATAATCGCTAGCAAAAAATCAAATATAGAGCTTAGAGTTGCTTAGCTTTATACTTGATTTAAATAAAAAATTCAATATATTGTTAAAAAGTTTTATTATGACATATTTTGATAATATATATATAATATACTTTACATAAGTCTAGGATAATAAATTTTATAGGAGATAAAATAGTGAAAAATAATAAAAATAAATTAATACAAAGGATTACTATAGCTTTACAAACACTTTATCTATTCGCGATTTTTTCATCTAGTATTGTGCCAAATATTTATATTACGTTTTTAATTGCTGTAATATTAAATATATCGAGTTTAATTTTAAATTTTGTTAATATCTTTTCTAAAGGACATTTTAAGTTCTTATTTTTACTTATAACAATATGTGAAATTTTACTTACTATATTTATATTTTTACTTCCAGAAGCGGGGACACCTGCCCCAATTCAGCTTTTTAGCTAATTAAAAGATAAAGTGAGTTTAAAATAAAATAATCGCTCTACTTTTATGTATAATAATATAGTAGATATTTAAAGATAAATAAAAACTATAATTTATATAAGAAAGGACGTAAATATGAAAATAACATATATTCACCACAGCAGTTTTTGTGTAGAACTTGAAAATTCAATACTTCTTTTTGACTATTTCAAAGGTGAGCTTCCAGAGTTTAATAAAGATAAAAAACTTTATGTATTTGCAAGCCACTTCCACCAAGACCATTTTGATAAATGTATTTTTGAAATAGCTAAAGACCACCCTAATGTTACATATATTCTTTCAAAAGATATTAAAAAAAGAAGAAGCAAATATGTAAAATCTGCTGACCAAATCGTTGTTGTAAACTTCGACGAAGAAATTACAGTAGATAGTATGAAAATAAAAACACTTGAATCAAGTGATATTGGAGTTGCATTTTTAATTGAAATAGAAGGAAAAACAATCTACCATGCGGGCGACTTAAACTGGTGGCATTGGGAAGGCGAAAACTCACCAAAAGAAAACAAATATGCTGAAGATAAGTTTAAATCTGGAATAGAAGGTATAAAAGGATATGATATAGACTTGGCATTTGTACCGCTAGATCCTCGTCAAGGTGATTTTTACTACTTGGGATTTGACTATTTTATGAGAAATACAAATACAAAAATAGCTTTCCCAATGCATATGTGGGGAGATTTCTCAATTTGTGATACTTTTATAAATTCTAAATATACAGTTGATTATAAAGATAAAATAATTAAGATAAGTAATGACAATGAAGTATTTAATATAGATTAGCTAACTTAATCTATATTAATGTAGTTGATTATAAAAAATTAAACCCTACAAATTATAAATTTATTATACAGGTTATAATATAATTTATAATAAAAAACTCCCTTGATTTTGCTCCAATAATTTAGGTGCATTATATTTTCAAGGGAGTTTTTATTTAATTCTAGCTATTTTTTAATATTTTTCTTTAATAATTAAATAATAATAAGTTTTCCAAATATATAATTCATCTATACTTCTTGTTTTAAACAAGTTTTTAAGTCATCATCAGGTGTACTTATAGGTCTTAGATCGAATGTGTCGACTAAGTATTGAAGTACATTAGGGCTTAAAAATGCTGGAAGTGTTGGTCCTAAGTAGATACCTTTTATTCCAAGTGATAATAAGGCAAGTAAATCTGCTACTGCTTTTTGTTCATACCAAGATATTATTAGAGAAAGCGGAAGTCCATTTACGTCAGTTTCGAATACATCTGCTAATGCTGTTGCTATTCTAACTGCTGAATATGCATCGTTACATTGGCCAACATCTAGAAGTCTAGGTAGTCCTGCAACTTCTCCAAAGTCAAGTTTATTAAATCTATATTTACCACATGCCAAAGTTAAAATTACGCAGTCATCTGGTACTTTTTTTGCAAATTCTGTGTAGTAGTTTCTTCCTGGTCTAGCTCCATCACATCCTCCTATCAAGAAGAAATGTCTTATTTTACCTTGTTTTACTGCATCTACTATTGCCCCTGCATTGCTCAATGTAGCGTGGTGACCGAATCCTACTAGTATTTCATGTGGTTCTTGGTCTTCTTTATAACCCCCTAATTCTAGTGCTTTTTCTATAATTTCGCTGAAGTCTTTTGTTCCGTCTTCTTTTTTAGGAATAAATTTAACTCCATCCCATCCAACTACGTTAGTTGTAAATATTCTGTCTTTGTAAGTTTCTCTAGGTCTCATTAAGCAGTTAGTTGTCATAAGAATACATCCAGGTATAGAGTCGAATTCTTTTTGTTGGTCTTGCCAAGCTCCACCAAAGTTTCCTGCTAAATGTTTGTATTTTTTAAGACCAGGATATCCATGGCATGGAAGCATTTCACCATGTGTATATATATTTATTCCTTTGCCTTCTGTTTGTTGTAGTAACATTTCTAAATCTTTTAAGTCATGTCCTGATACTATTATAAAAGGACCTTTTTTCATTTTTACATTTACCTTTTGTGGTGATGGATTTGAATAGACTTCAGTATTAGCTTCGTCTAGTTTTTTCATAACAGCGACACTCATATCCCCTGTTCTCATTGTCCATCTTATAAGTTCTTCTACGCCTAGGTTGTCATCAGTTGTAGCTTCTAATGCTCTAATGTAGAAGTTGTCGACTTGGTCATCATAGTATCCAAGTTCTCTTGCTTGGTGACCATATGCACTAATTCCTTTTAATCCATATACTATTGTTTGTCTTAGTGAACGAATATCTGGGTCTAGTTTTTGGTCATACATTATTCCCGCTTTTTTTGCGTCTTTTAACATTTCTGCTTTAGTACTACTTAGATTATATGTAGCGTGTTCTGTGTCGTTTTTTATACATCCAACTTTACTTCTAAGTTGTTCTTTTATTTCTTGAGATCTTTTTAATAATTCAACATGAACATCAGCATCGAAGTTAACGTTTGTTAAAGTTGTAAATAAGCAGTTTTCAACGAAAGATACTATATCTTTATCTACATTTTCACCTTTTTCTACTATTTCTTTTGCATAACAACTTATACCTTTTATTTGGAATATTAATAAATCTTGTAATGCTGCTATTTCAGGAGTTTTCCCACATACACCCATTTTTGTACAGCCTTTACCCCCTGCGGTTTGCTCGCATTGGTAACAAAACATAGGATATTCAATTGCCATATTATTTTCCATAGTTTTACCTCCATTTTTTATTTCTAATTTAGTATTTCACTTTTTTAGAAAAATATAGCTTTTTATAATAAAAACACCCCACAAAGTGTGAGGTGTTTTAGATTTTAATTTATTTTTATTTAAAAGTTTTGATATAATTAAAAAATTTGTCTATTTCTTTTTAATTGGAAAACATATTTCAGTAACAAGTTCATCTTGATTTTTTGTTTCTGCTGGTCCGACATGGTATATACTAAACATATCGCCATCAAATTCATAATTATTATCTTGAACCCAATTTACTATAGCTTCATTTACATTACCTATTTGTTCATATCCACCCTTCATCATTACTGATGCAACTTTCATTGGAGCTATATCGATAAATTTTACGTTTTGTGTATCTTTATAATCTCCATCAACAGCTATTTGGATTTCTATATCTGGATTTTCTTCTTTGTATTCTTCATCTCTATAAATAGCTACTCTATAAGCTGGATTTGAAAATTTAGGATTTTGTGGTGCTATTTCACTTCTGATTTGATTCCAAAGTTCTCCTTCTTGTGGATAACTTCCTATAACTTTTCTTAAACTAGCAACCTTTCTTTCTGGCATTTCTTTTATATTTACGTTGTATTTCATAATTGAAACCTCCTCTAATCTCTTTACGAAGTTTTCAATAAGCAATACTTGGTTTTGCATTTCTTTTATACCTGATTCTATTTCAGATTTTCTAGCTTTTAACGCATTTTTAAAGCTATCATCATCCTTGTAATCTTTTAAGATGTCTTTTATCTCATTTAGACTGAATCCCATCTTTTTTAATTCTTGAATCCTATTTATTACAATAAGTTGTGATGCTGAATAATATCTATATCCTGTAAATTTATCTGTCTTTTTCGGGACTAATAAATCAATTTTGTCGTAATGTCTAAGCATTCTTATGCTAACCTGTGAAAGCTTTGAAAACTCACCTATTTTAAACATTCAATCACTCCTTTTACATGCATGTTTCTTTGAGCTTATTTATATTGTAGAGCCTGTCACAGTGTTAGAGTCAATACATAAATTTAAAATTTTTCTTATAATATAGTTTTTAGTAATTAACTTTATTTTCTTCTTCTAATTATCATAGCTATTATTGCTATTAATACAGCCAATATACATACTATCGCTATTATTATATTTCTTATATTAGGTATTTTGGCAGAGAAATTTATATTTTGAACATTTGAAACTGTGTAATCCCAGTTGTATACGTATTTACCATCTTCTTTTGCTTGGCTAGTTGCATTACTTTGCTCAGCTTTTATAGGAGATTTTATATGTAAGCCTATAGTAGATGAACGTCCAAGAAAATTAACTATTGCCTGTCCTTCGCGAGACATCTCGCCATTTATCGCATCTTTTATATTTAAATTTATATCATAAGTATTTGAAAATAAGCCTTTATTTTCTTTTATATCTACATATTTTTCATAAATTTGTTCAGCAAAACAACTGACTGAATCATCTTTTTTAGCTGAGTTTGTATCTCCATTTACGTCTATTGTATCGCTTAAATTTGTTACTTCTTTTATTACATCTTCTATTGGCCCTTTTCTCGTCGTAAATCTATATCCTGATTTATCTGATTCACTTATCTTTTCGACCTTTTCATATGAAGTTGCCCAATCCTTTATAGTATCTTCTGAGATGTTGTTAAATATAGCTCCTGGCCCAACTACTTGGACTATTGCCTTTCCTGTTGCATCTTTATCTATATCAACAGTAACATCTGCATCAACACAACCCGTAAAAATTATTGAACATAGCATTATTATTCCTATTAATAATTTCTTATTCATGAGTAGCCACCTTTCTCGTTATTCTAAATTTTAAATTAAAATTAATATTAAATATTTTATATCCATTTATATACAAACAATTTATATATGTTTATTATAACACCTCAGTTATCAAATTATAATTTTGAAAACAAAGTTTAAGAATTGTTTATATTTCTTAATTTATACAAATAAATTTTGTAAAGTATAATCAAAATTTTAAATTATTATACTAAAATATAAATATAATCTATTTTTAAAATTAGGGGTGATTTGATGTCTTTAGAAATAAAAGTTGGCTATAATGAAAAAGATGAAATAAAAAAATTATTTTCAGAATACACAAATATGTTAATTGAAAATGAGCCTGGTATGGCAAAATATCTCAAACTTCAAGACTACGATTATGAATTATCACATCTAGAGAATAAATATGGAATGCCTGAAGGTAGATTATATATAGCTTATGTCGATGGTAGTCCTGCTGGGTGTGTCTGTATTAGAAAATTATCTAATACAAATTGCGAATTAAAAAGATTATTTGTAAGACCAAAGTTTCGTGGACATAAATTAGGCGAAATATTAGTCCAAAAGGTAATAGATGATGCCAAATCTATCGGATATAAAAATATGTATTTAGATACACTTCCATTCTTAGAAAGCGCCATACACCTATACACTAAACTCGGATTTTATAAAACTGATTCCTATGTAAATAGCCCTCTTGATACTAGCATTTATATGAAATTAGAACTATAAAAAATTCACTACATTCATAGCGCCAACGACTTCGTCCGTTGCTTAAGTTAATAATTCCCTTAGAATAAAAAAATACTCCTAGATCATAAAATGATTTCTAGGAGTATTTTTTTGGATATATTTCAAATATTATACAATTAAACTAAATTATTTTGTTTCCAGCAACATACTTAGCTACTATATTTCTATCGTCACTTAGATAGATTATTCTCTCTAATCTTTCTTTTAGAGTAAAATCGCTATTGTCACCGAATGATTTGTCATTTAAAACTACAGCATCAAATTCGTATCCTTTTTCAAAGCTACCAACATCTCCAAAGAATTTACCTCCACCTTTAGTTCCAAGGTAGAAAACTTCTGTTAAAGTTAATGTTTGATTTTTTTGACCAGTTAAGGATTCTCTTAATTTTGAAACTTGCACTGCATCGCTCATCGCTCTAAATATAGATAAACTTGAGCCTGCTGCTATATCACTTCCAAGTCCAACATTGATTCCCATACTTAACATATTTTTAATTGGAGCTATTCCACTTGTTAAGTTTGCATTTGATTGTGGACAATGAGCTACTACTACATTGTTTTGTTTTATTAATTCAAGCTCATCATCTGGACAGTGAACACAATGTGCCATTATAGTTTTATTATTTTTCCCAAATAAATTATATTTATCATATGCCTCTGCATAGTTTTTTGTATCTGGGTGTAATTCTGCTACCCACTCAATCTCAGATTTATTTTCTGATAAATGTGATTGAACTGGTATGTTATATATATTATTAATTTGTTTTATTTCTTCCATTAAGTTATCAGTACAACTCGGTATAAATCTTGGTGTTAATATTGGTTTTATATTTTTATATCTATCTTTTGTATCTTCTAACCACTCTATTGTATCTTCTTTAGATTTTAGAGTATCCTCTGTTAGAAATTCTGGTGAATTTCTATCCATATTAACCTTCCCTACATATGCCTTTATACCAGCTTCTTCTAACATGTCCATAAGCATAATTGTCGCATCTTTGTGTAAAGTTGCAAATATAGATAGTCTAGTTGTAGCGCTGTTTTTCACATCACTTACAAATTTAGAATATTGTTTTTTTGCATATTCTAAATCTCTATACTTTCCTTCTTCTTTGAAAGCATAAGTATTTAACCAATCTAAAAGCTGCATATCCATTCCCATTCCTCTGAATGCATATTGCGGAGCATGTATATGTAAATCAATTAATCCTGGGATTATTATATTATCTCCATAATCTTCAATCTGGATATTTTTCAGCCTACTTGGAATTTCTTTATAAAATTCTTCCGATTTTCCATCTCTAATTAAAAGATATTGATTCTCTTTAATTTCGATATTATCTTTATCTATTGAGTAAATAAAACTCCCTTTTATTAATTTCATATTCTCCTCCTCAATTACACAAAAAACTGCCGCAAATAGCTATAGTAATTCTAAATGAATTACGTATAGTTAGCTATTTACGGCAGCCTGTAGAAACGTCCATCCTTATTATGGATCTATATATGTAATCTGTCTTGTAATATTCTATTTAATTAATTTTATCTCTAATGACATAATTTCCTAAGTGGTATTTATATCTCAATTATCATATCAAATATATTTATATTCGTCAACACTTTTCTTTTTAAAAATTTTAAATTGTATTATACCTAGCTTTATTGTCTTTGAGAAACTTTTAATATATACTCAACTTAAATACAAATATATAAAATCTATATACACTACTGTAAGTTTGTAATCTAATTTGATAAGGAGGTATATATGGAAAATATATTAATTATAGAAGACAATGAAGATGTAAATCTAATGCTTTCAAAAGCTATAAAAAACGCTGGCTACAATGTGAAATCTTCATTCACTGGTATTGATGGTCTAAACGAAATTAAGACAAATTCCTACGACCTCGTGCTCTTGGACATTATGTTGCCATATAAAAGTGGTGACCAAATTTTAAAAGAAGTTCGCCAATTTTCATCAATTCCAATAATAATTATTTCAGCAAAAGATATGATAAGCACAAAAATAGATTTATTAAAACTTGGTGCTGACGATTATATAACAAAACCATTTGATTTAGGTGAAGTCATTGCAAGAATCGAGTCAAATTTAAGAAGATATTCTATATCTGCTTTCCAAACTTCTCTATTTACATATAAAGATATCTCGCTAGATGAAAATACTAAAGAAGTTAAGATTAAAGATAATTTACTTGATTTAACAGCGAAGGAATACATGATTTTAGAACTATTACTAAAAAATCAAAATAAAGTATTTAGCAAGGCTAATTTATATGAATCGATTTGGCATGAAGAATACATCGGTGATGACAATGTAATAAAAACACATATAAGCAACATTCGAAGTAAATTAAAAAAATTCAATAAAAATGAAAATTATATAGAAACTGTGTGGGGATTAGGATACCGACTTTTCAAAAAATAACTTATCTAAATCTTTACAATTATTTTTTCACCTTATCTCTTTCTAAACCTTTACTATATATACTTAAAGTGTAAATCTAAAATATTTATAAATCTATTTATATATTTTAAATCTTAAGGAGGGATAAATATGAGTGAATATATTTTGAAAACATCAAACCTTACTAAAAAATATAAGAATTATAAAGCTATAAACAATGTATCGTTATCATTAGAGGCTGGTAAAATATATGGACTTATAGGCAGAAATGGTGCTGGAAAAAGCACATTTATGAAACTTATTGCAGGGCTTAGCTACCCTGATGAAGGTCACATTGAGTTATTTGGCCATACAAAAGAAAGTGAAATTCAGCTTGAAAGAAAGCGCATAGGTTGCATGATTGAATCGCCAAGCATCAACTTATCTATGACTGCAAAAGAAAATATGAAACTACACAGAATTATTAGAGGTATTCCAGATGAAAAAATAGAAGATGAACTTCTTAGTCTTTTAGATATAAATAATACAGGTAAAAAGAAAGTAAAAAACTTTTCTTTAGGTATGAAACAACGCCTCGGAATTGCGATTACCCTAATTAATAGTCCTGAATTTTTGATATTAGATGAACCGATAAATGGCTTAGATCCACTTGGAGTTGTCGAGATACGAAAACTTCTTACAAAACTATGCACTGAACAAAATATGACTATTTTAATCTCTAGTCACAACTTGCCTGAAATGTATCAATTGGCGACAGATTATATATTTATAAATAAAGGTGAAATAATACAGACACTTTCATTAGAAGAATTAGACGAATACTGCAGACACTATCTTTTGATAAAATCTACAGATGTTTATAAATTAGTAAATGTAATAGAGAGAAAATTAAATACTACTAATTTCAAGGTTATGCCCGACTACTCTGTTCAACTTTTTGACTATATTGATGACAAAGAATTTGTTGGAAAGACTTTATTTGATAATAATATCGTTGTAACTAATCTATCAAATGAAGGTGGAACTCTTGAAGATTATTTTGTATCTTTAGTAGGTGGTGTTGATAATGATTAATTTAATTAGAGCTGATTTGTTTAAAATGAGAAAAAGTAATTCAATAAAAATATTATTTCTATTATGTTGTATCAGTGCATTTATTATGTATGAAGTTTGTAAAGAATTAAGCAAAGGAAATTTAGGAAGTGATATTGTTGGTTTTGGATCTTTTGTTACTGATTTTCAAATGATTTCATTAGTGAGTGTAATCTTTATATCTATATTTATTTGTAATGACTTTGATAATAAAACCATCCAAGACTCTATCTCAACTGGTCATAGTCGAGCTTCTATATTAATTTGTAAAACTATATCTTATTATATATCAATATTAATTTTTCTACTTCCATATATGGTAATAACTATAGTTGGAGTTTGCTCTAATAATACATTTGAATCATTTTTACCATCAGTATTCCAAAATATAATAAAAAATGAGTCTGGTGTTACATTTGACTCTGCTGTATTTTTAAAGATATTTTTAATATATATTACTATGACTATTGTATATGCATCTCAAATCAGTATATCGATTTTACTTGCTTTTTTATTTAAAAGACCTGTAATTGTAATAAGTTTAGGTTATGTTTTAAACGCCTCAATTGCACAAATAGTAAATATTGATAAGCTCTCTGATTTATTTAAGTTAACTCCATACGGTGTAGATTATTCAAAATTAACACTTGATGCAAGTTTATCTGTATATTCAAATTTTATAAGTATTAGTTTAATTTTTATGGCTATTATATTAATTTTATCTTATATTTCATTTAAAAGAGCTGAAATAAAATAATTATTAATTTTATAAACGTAATTACTCTTGATTTATAATATAATTTAAATTAGTTATATTAAATTTTAAAAGATGAAGGGGTTGAAAAAATGATTATTGCTGTTGTTTTACTAAGTATATCTGTATTGATTTTATTTTTATATATTATATTTATACTAAAACAATTAAAATCAATTAGTAAACAACTAGATAAAAGACTTATTGAAAATACACGCCAACCCCTTAATATTGAACTTTTCAATAAAACTATAACTAATTTATCTAAAAATATTAATCGCTGTTTAAAATTAGAAGAAAAACGCCGTCTTGAAAGTATAAATGATCAAAAACAATTTAAAGAATTAATATCAAATATATCTCATGACCTTAGAACTCCACTCACATCAATTAAGGGATATCAACAACTTTTGGAGAAAACACCCTTAGATAAACACCAAGTTCAACTCCTTAAAACTGCACAAAAATCTACAGATGAATTAGGTTTATTAATAGAAAACTTCTTTGAATATTCTTATCTAGTCACTGCTAAAACCGAGCCTAATTTAGAAAAAATCAATATAAATAATTTAATTGTAGAATGTGTATTATCTTATATAGCTATATTTGAAGAAAAAAATTTAAATGTAAATATTAAAGAGACTCCTCCTGTTTTTGTACTTGGTGATAAAAATATGTTAATACGCATAATTGAAAATTTATTAAATAACTGTGCAAAACACTCACTTGGAGATATAGACATAAAAATAGAATTTTTACAAAATGCAAAAATCACTTTCACTAATCCGATAAATCAAGATACCAATATAAATGTAGATAAACTATTTCACAGATTTTATACATCTGACTCAACTAGAAATAAATCAACAGGATTAGGGCTTTCGATTGTGGAGTTTTTGGTCAAACAAATGGATGGTAATGTCGGCGCTTATCTAAATAAAACTGATCATACTCTATCTATTTTCTTTGAAATTCCACTATTTAAATAAATTATATAGACATCTCTTTTATCTAAAAAAAAATGCTGTTGAAAACTCTCATATTATAATTATAGATGGAAACTTTTTTAAAGAATTGATAAACCAAAATATATCTGCTCAAAAGTTTATATTAGAAATAACCCAAAGCAAACTTTCGGAAGTTTTGTGGGTATTAGAACAAGTTGTATTTTTCAATTTAGATTATAGACTTTCTGATTATTTGATAAATCAATATTATCTTAAAAATTCAGATAAAATATCTATAACCCATGAAATTATTGCAAATGATTTAGGTTCATCACGCGAAGTTATAAGCAGAATGTTAAAACGATTTGAAAAAGATAATTTAGTTAAAGTTAGTCGAGGTTGTATCAAAATTTTAGATATAAAAAAACTAAAAGAGTTATGTTAACATATTTTCTAAAGTTATAATGACTACATCCTCTCTTTGTGACTTAATCACTTAACTTTTATTAAAAATCCTTATAATTGTATTTACAATATATAAATTAGGAGGAATAAAATGAAAAAGATTAAGAAAAAAGCTATAGTAGATAAAAGTTCTTGTGTGGCTTGTGGTACTTGTCTAAGGTCATGCCCACTTCAAATAATACACATAGAACAAGGTGTTTTTGCACAGATAAATTATGATAAATGCGTCGGCTGTGGCAGATGCGCAGCTATATGTCCTGCATCTATTATAAGTATTGAAAAAAGAGAGGTGGCGGTATAGTATGAAAAATAAAAAATCAGCTTTAGATTATATGTGGATTTTAAGTATAACTTATTTTAGCTTAGGATTTTTTAATATACTATTTGCATGGCTTGGATTACTATGTTTCTTAACTCCAATAATAATATCATTATTAGGAGGTGGAAAATCATATTGCAATACATATTGTGGTAGAGGTCAACTATTTAATTTATTTGGAAGTAAATTAAAACTATCTAGAAATAAAAACATGCCTAAATTCTTAAAAAGCAAGTATTTTAGATATGGATTTTTGACTTTCTTTTTAACAATGTTTGCAATTATGTTATTTAATACTTATTTAGTATTTGCCAATGCAAGCAATTTAAAAGAAGTGCTTACTTTGCTTTGGACATTTAAACTCCCTTGGAAAGTTGCCAATACTAGCATAGCATCACCATGGATTTATCAATTTGCATTTGGATTTTATAGCATGATGCTGACTTCGACTATATTAGGTCTTATAACAATGCTTTTATTTAAACCTAGATCGTGGTGTGTATATTGTCCTATGGGTACTATGACACAGCTAATTTCAAAAGCTAAATACAATCCTAATAAGTAATTTTTTTAAATAACTTATTAATATAATATACAATTCTTAAAATATAAAAAGCCAGAGATTATAAAATCTCTGGCTTTTTATTAATTATATAATTTCTATATGACACTTTTTTATATTATTATATTATGATTATAGTATAATTTTATAAATTATATTTTTATTATATTTTAAATATTATTGTTCTATTCCCAACGCTTTAAGCTCATTTATTCTGTTTGTCTCTGTCATATTTATATGGACTGGAGTTATTGATATATATCCATTTTCAACTGCAAATATATCGCTATCTTTGTCTTGTTCTACACTCGCTAAATCTCCACCCATCCATACATATCTTTGGCCTCTTATACTTTCTCTATCGTCCATTACATTATTGTATATACGTTTACCTAACTTAGTTATTCTTACTCCTTTTTTGTCTCCTTTTGGGAAATTGACATTTAATATATTCCCACTTAATTTATCTAAATTTCCTTCTAGTTTTTGAACTAATTTTGCTGTATATTGTGCTGCTTCTCTATATTCTTCAGTTGTAACTCTTGATGAATCACAAGAAAGCGCAATAGATGGCTTTCCTTCAATAAGACCTTCAATCGCTGCAGCAACAGTTCCAGAATATATAACATCAGTTCCTAAATTAGATCCATTATTTATCCCACTTAAAACTAAATCTATCTCTATATCTCTTAATATCGATTCAATCCCTACTTTTACACAATCCGCTGGTGTTCCTGATGTTGAATAAGATTCAACATTTTCTGCTATAAATTCATCATTTATTAAAATCGGTTTGTGAAGAGTTATTGCGTGTCCACTTGCACTTCTCGGACTATCCGGTGCAACTACGTATGTATTTGCTATTTTTGATATTTCTTCTGCTAAGATTTTTATTCCTTCTGCATTTATTCCATCATCATTTGATATAAGTATATTCATTTTATTCTCCTTATTTTTAATCTATTTTAAAATTTTATAATCATTATTTTGTTATCATTATACTATAAACATTTCAAATCTGCATAAATACTTATTCATAAACTAGCTTTATATGTTTTATCAAAATAAAAATAAATATGTATATTTTTATTTCATATGGTAATAATACTACCTATAACAGTTGCTTTCCTTAATAAACGCTTTGAGCGTTGACCAAATTTTAATTATAACTTAAACAAAAAATCAGATAGATATCTATCTGATTTTTTATCTTAATTTACCTAATTTATATCTTTAATATAAGTTTTTAATAGTTTACTTCTACTTGTGTATCTCCCTCAACTTTATACAATATATGCCCTTGTGAATCACACATATTAATCACAACATAAGGATATTCTCCTCTGCTATGATACCAAGCTATAACTTCATTAAATAATGTATCTGGAACTTCACCAAATAGCTCTATTCCAAATCTAGTTGCATCTAGTTCCTCTTCTGGCACAGTCAAGTCCTGCCTAAATATATCTATAGTTATAGCACCATTATAAATATCATATTGCACATATGTGTCCTCATCTTCTAATACTCCGACTAACTCTTCTGTTAGAGATTCGAGTTGTGAATCATAAGTTTTTTGTTCTATTTGTTGTACTGCATTATTCGCCATATCTTTAAAGTCATCTGAAAAAATAATACTTTCTACAAAATTAATTAATTTTGCAAATAAGAATATGAATATAGCTATAATTACAAAAAGTACTACTAAAACTGTAACTATCCCAGCTACATTACTCTTCTGATTATTATTATTTTGGTTGTTATTATTTTCGTTGTTATTATTTTCGTTGTTATTATTTTCTTGATTATCGCTCATAATATCACCTTACTTTTTAATAATCATATATATATCGAGCATCTTCCATAACCTCATCAATAAGTGTATTTTTCATAAACTTACTTTGCGGAACTCCATTAAATTCTAATGCATATGCCTCAAAGTGATTATCATCATATAGTTTAAATTGTAAACAGCAACTTGTGTCTTTATCATAATATGAAAATGTCCCTTCAAACTCCACAACATCAAATCCATCATCTGATACAAAATAGTACCACTTAGTATTATCGAAATAATTTTCAAATGCAGTTCCTATCGTTGTATAACCATCTTCTTCAGGATAATCAAAAAAATGTCCATTTTTTACAGTTGAAATTTCTTCACTCATACCCGAATTAACACCAATTGCACTTATTATAACTACTATAGTTATTACTACTAAACAAACACTTATAACAATTTTAAATATATTTTTATTTTTAGGTTGTTCATTTATATTATTAACTTCTTTGGGGCTTTGATTGTAATCATTTTCATTTTGTTTATTTAAAGTATCTTTTTCTTGAGTGGTTTCAGAGTCACTTACATTCTGGTTTTGTAGGTTATCACCACAAGCACTACAGAATTTACTATCACTAGGTACGTCACTCCCACATTTTTTACACTTCATAAAAACTCCCCCTCATATTAAAATATATAACTATTTGTTAGTTCTTATGATATAATTTCCCCATAATAAAAACTCCTTTATAGCAATTTATGCCATAAAGGAGTTTTTATTATTCTTCCAATCTATAACCTACTTTAAATACAGTCTTTATATTATTTTTCAAGTCGAGTTTTTCTCTGATGCGTTGAATATGGATATCTACAGTTCGTGTCTCTCCACCATATTCAAATCCCCAAACTCTATCTAATATCTGATCTCTAGATAAAGCCATATTTTTATTTTGCAATAGTAAAATTAATAATTCGTATTCTTTTACTGTAAGATACACTTCTTTATCATTTAATTTAACACTTCTTTGTTTTGTATCTACTTCTATATTTTTAAACTTTATATAATTATTATTTTTATTGTATCTTCTTAAGACTACTTCTATTCTAGCTAATAACTCTATTGTTTCAAATGGTTTTATAATGTAGTCATCGGCTCCTAGTCTTAAGCCCTTTACCCTATCTAATACTGATTCTTTTGCAGTCACAAATATAACTGGTATACCATGTTTTTTTATTTTTTCAATCAACGAGAATCCATCTATCCCCGGTATCATAACATCTAATAAAATTAAATCTACCTTTTGTTTTTCTAAAAATTCTTGTGCTATGATACCATCTTCAGCTGAAAACACTTCATAGCCAACTAGTTGTAAGTTTATTGATATTAAATCTCTAATGGGTGCTTCATCTTCCACTACTAATATTTTCATTAAAAAGTCTCCTTTTTATGGATTTCTGACATACCTAGTGATAAATTTTCCTGTAATTGAAATATCTATTTCAAATCTATCTTCTGGATTATTTTTATTGACAAAAGTACAAATTTGATTTCCGTCAATATTATAATTCATATTATTTGTATCTAATTTATAAATATTTAAATCAAATCCCAATGCTTCTACAAAATTTTCTACAATATCTAAAACTTCATATTGATTTAGTAATGTAGTATTTACTTTATTATCTCCTTGATTAAAATCTCTGCTAACATATATATTATTTATCTGTTTATTTATAGTGTTTATTTCTATACCACATGATAAATTTGGACTAGACCAGCTTATATTCCAGTAGTACGATTCAGCTTGTCTATCATTTTTATATAAGTTGACATACATTTTATTATCTTCTTCACTCAGATCATTTCCCAGGATATTACCTATATAGTACTTGGCTATTTTTATAGCTTCATTTCTATTTACTAAATTACTACTTTCAGTTTGCGTTTCATTATAGCCACTTATATCATCTTGGTTGTATAGTACATTTTCTTTAAATGGATAAGAATTTGTTATATTAAACATTGAAAATAAGCCAATTAAAATAACTACTAATGCCAGAATTATTATTTTAGATTTCATTAAAATAATTCTCCTTATCAAATTCTAAAATCACTGTTGTTCCAATGTCTAACTCACTTTCTATATTAAGTAAAATATTGTGCATGCAACAAATTTCATTACATATAGAAAGGCCTAATCCTATCCCGTTGTTCTTTCTTGTTCTAGCTTTATCAACCATATAAAATGGCTCTAGTATTTTGTCCAAATCTTCTTTTGGTATTCCTATTCCATAATCAATAATCTTTAATATATATTTATTATTTTTATAATTTCCACTTATGTTTATAGTAGAAGATACATTGCTAGCTTTTATACTGTTATCTATAAAATTAGTAAGTAAAACTTCTAGTAGTTCTTTGTCTGCCAAAATATATACATCTTCTATTTTTATATTTAAGTGTATATCTTTTTTCTCAAGCTTATATCTTAGTATATTTTCCACACTGCTTAACGTTTCTCTAAGATTTACTTTTCCAAAACTTTTTTTCCTTTCTCTTATTAAAGTTAATTTTAATAAGGTAGAGTTTAAAGTTTCAAGTCGTTTCGCTTCAGAATTTATATACTTGTAAGCTTTTATTTTAATTTCTTCACTTACATTCCCTTTTAATAAAAGTTCTGAATAGCCTATAATTGATGTAATCGGTGTTTTTATTTCATGATTTAAACTGTCTATAAATCTTTGTTTTGATTCATTTAAATATTTTAATTCATCTATATTGTGTTCAATAACGTCTATCATAAGATTAAAATTATGCTCTAATACTCCTATCTCATCATTTTTTTTGCTTTCTACTACCCTTATATCATATTTACCTTTTGCTATATCTTTAGATATATCGCTTAAAGTTCCCAAAGGCTTAGTCAATTTTTTAGATATTATATACATACCTATAGATAGTATAGTAAGTATTATAAAATCAATAATTATAAAAAATTTATAGTTATTAAGCCTTTCTTCGTAAACTTGCTGTATATTTTTAGATATAATTAATTTAAAATTTCTATTTTCTAAGTTTACAATTGAACTTACAAATGCATACTTTTTATTATTTATAGTTCTTATAATAAAATATTTTTGGCCTTTTTTAGCCTGTAAAATTTCTTGTCTATCCCCCAATACTTTGTTTTTTAAATCAGATGATATTTCCTTGTTTCCCATAGAATATAGCTCTGTGTTGTATTGTTCTACATTATTAAGTGAATATCCATTGATGATTATATCCATCCAGTTTTTTATGTTAGACTCACTATCTACATCTATATTCATAAGGTAATCTGAATTTAAATACATAACTGATTCTACATTTAAAGATTTATACATTAAAGATTTTATTGCATTGTTCAGATTTTCACTATGAATTTTCTCTATTAATATTATTCCTCCACCGTTAAATAGCAACAGGAACAATATTAAGGAGTATAGAAATATCTTTTTCCAAAACTTCATTTTATCACCAGTTATTCTTTAATTTTAATTATTATATATTATACTAAAGTTCTGAATTCATATCCATTATCTTTAAAATATTTTATTATAGATGGTAAAGCTTTAACTGTTTCTTCTTTTCCGTATGTGTCATGCATTAATAGTACTACCATTTCTTTTCCTTGAGCAGTTTTTATAGCAAAATCAACTAATTGTTGTGCGTTTTTCTTTGGACCTTCAGCATCAGCATTTAGAGCATTCCAATCTATAGATGCTATTTTATTTTCATTTAAATAATCTTTTAATGGGTCCATGTTTTTCCATGACATATATCCACCTGGGCATCTCATTACATGTGTAGTAAAGTTTTCACCTAATATAGATTTTAATAATTTATCGTTTTTTTCATAATCTGCTTTGAAAGCTTCCATATCTAAATTGCGACCTGGGTATAATAATTTAAAATCATGGCTATAAGAGTGATTTGCTATTGCATGTCCACTATTAAATTCTTGTCTTACTAAATCTTTAGCAGTTTCTCCCCCATTTTCTATATTAGATCCTGTTAAAAAGAATGTTGCTTTTATATTGTTTTCTTTTAAAATTCTTAATACTTCCGGTGTATTTGTCTTTGATGTCCCATCATCAAAAGTTAAAAATACTACCTTTTTGCCATCATTTGTGTAATCATGATTATTTAATTTTTCTTGTACTTTTTTTGCATCATAAGTGTATTTTTTACCCTCTTCATTAACCCCTATTATTGGTTTCTTTGCTTCTGCCTCTTCTTGTTCTTTTTTTTGTTGTGCAATGGCTTGATTAACTTTTATATTGTGTTTTTCTATCATTTTTGCGAATGTTACACTTCCACCCCATATTACAACTCCACTAATACCTAAAACTATTGCTATTTTTTTTAAATTAAATCTTCTCATCTCAATCTCTCCTTGGTGTTAAATTATCTTGTGTAATTATAATAATCTATAGGGGTATACATTCTGATAATAACTTGTTTCAAAGTTGTAAAATATGAATTTTTCATACTGGAAATAAATTACTTATACATTGTAACTTTGATACCTGATTAATCTATAACTTATTATTTGATACTTAAATATGTTCAATCTTTTAAATAACGCAAAAAAACCGTGGCATAATTGCCACGGCTCTATATAAAACCAAATCTGTAAATATCTATATTACGATCTTGATAAATCAACTTTTCCAAGTAAAACATCATATCCTGTATAAGCAAGTGCCATTGCCCCAGTAAGTAGTCTTTCATGTCCTAATTCAGAAACTGTCGCCTGTGCTAATTCCACAGTGTGACCTGGTGCTGGACAAGCTGATACTTGTATATATGGGTGGATTGTAGGTACTTTATGACTTATGTTACCTATGTCACTTGAACCAGATGATTTTGGAGGTGCTATCTCAGTTATTCCAAGCTCTCTTAAATTTTGATTAAATGCTTCAGATAAGTTTTCATGAGTTACTAAATTATCATTAGGGAACTCATATCTTTCCATTTCTAAAGTTGCACCTGTCATAAGTGCTGCACCTTGAGCTATATTTTTAACTTTAGTAAGAATATCGTCTAAAGTTTCTTTAGTTGCTGCTCTAAAATAGAATTGAGCAACTGCTTCATCTGGAACTATATTTGCTGCAACTCCACCTTTTACTATTATTCCGTGCATTCTAACATCTGGAGTTACATGTTGACGAAGTGCATCAATACCGTTGAATAATTGTATTACACTATTAAGCGCATTTACACCATTTTGTGGACAACTTGCAGCATGTGCAGTTTTTCCTTTGTATCTAAATTCTAATGGATAAAGTGCTTGTGTTGTTCCACTTTTCATATTTACATCACTTGGATGAACAAGCATTGCAACATCAAGTTCATCAAATATACCTTCTTCTGCAAATACAACTTTTGCTCCGTTTGTTTCTTCTGCTGGAGTACCATATACTATGATTTTTCCTCCAATTTCATCTATAACTTTACTTAAAGCTATACCTGCAGCTGACGACATAACACCTATCATATTATGACCACAACCATGTCCTATTTCAGGAAGAGCATCATATTCGCATAAATAACCTATAGTTGCTCCTGGCTTTTTACTATCATATATAGCTCTAAATGATGTTTCTATTCCTAAAAGACCTTTTTCAACAGTGAAGTTGTGTTCTTCTAAAAATGCTATCAATTTTGATGATGATTTAAATTCTTCATTCCCTAATTCAGGATTTGCGTATATATAATCATTTATTTCACACATTTTAGCGTGTAATTTTTGTCCTTCTTGTAATAAAATATCTTTCATATTAATCCCCCTTAAATATATCTTAAGCCCATCCTATTAAAGATGCTATTGTTATAAATACTATTGCTGTCATAAATAATATTGCTTGAAGTGGTAATATCCATTTTAACCATTTTCCATAAGGAACTCCTGCCATACCTAAGCAAGCTATTAATACACCTGATGTTGGGAACATTGCATTTGAGAACCCATCTCCTAATTGATATATTAAAACACTTAATTGACGAGATATTCCAACTAAGTCACCAAGTGGTGCAAGTATTGGCATAGTAAGTGCTGCTTGTCCTGAACCTGAACTTACGAAGAAGTTTATGAACATTTGGATTACAAACATTATATATGATGCTATTAATGATGGTAATTGACCAACAACATTAGCTAAGTTAAATAATATTGTATCTATTATATTTGCATTTTGAGCTATTATCATTACTGATTTTGCAAGACCTATCATGATAGCTGCTCCTATCATATCTTTTGCTCCATCTGTGAATGCTTCTGCTATTTCGTTTGGTGCTAATTTACCAACTAAACCACTTATAATACCTAATCCTAGGAAAACTGCTGCTATTTGTGGTATCCAAAATTCTAATTTTAAAACTCCATATACTACTAATGCTATAGATGTAAATAATGCAGCTATTATTATTTTATGTCTTAAAGTAAATTCAGTATGTTCTGATTCTGTACTTTTTAATTTTTCACGTTTAACTTGATCATGTTCGAACATTGGACTAAGTTCTGGATTTTTCTTAATTTTCATAGCATAGAACATAACGAATCCACATCCTACAAGAGTTGATACAAACCAAACTAATGTACGGAATTCAACACCTGAATATAATTGTATCCCTGCTATTGATTGTGCTATACCTACTGTAAATGGATTAAGCATTGCTGCTGAGAATCCAAGGTTACAAGCTAAGTATGTAATTGCTACAGCAACTATACTATCATATCCTAATGCTAGTACTAATGGCATTAAAACTGCTACGAATGCTATTGCTTCTTCACTCATCCCAAATGTCGCTCCACCGATTGAGAACATAAACATTAATATTGGTAAAACTAAAATTTCTTTTCCTTTGAATACGTTTACTATTTTTAAAATACCTAAATCTATAGCTTTAGTTCTTGAAACTATACTAAATGCCCCACCAACTATAAATAAGAATGCTATAATTTCTCCACCTTGAACTATACCTTCAATTGGTGATTGTAATACATCGAATAAACTTTGTGGTTGACTTGCTATTGCTTTATAAGTTCCACTTACAACAACTTCTCTACCTTGATCATTAAGAACTCTATCGTATGCTCCTCCTGGTATTAAATATGTTGCAACTGCTACTAATGCAATAACTACTGCCATAATTACTAATGTATTTGGCATCGAAAATTTCTTTTTCTGTTTAACTTCTTTTTCTTGTGATTGTAATACTTCCATCATTTTTCTCCTTTTTCTGATTTTTCACTTTTTTATAATTATTTTGCTTTACTAAGAAACAAAAAAAGCCTCTTAGTAAATCTACTAAGAGGCGAATTATCGCGGTACCACTCTTATTGGTAAACTTTTGCTCACAATAAGATAGACACTTTTATAATCAAAAAAGCCCCTTGGAAAAAATCCAAGAGGCGAAATTACCGCGTTACCACTCTTATTGGTAAGAAAAAACTTACCCACTCAATCTCTTAAGGCGAGAACACCGACTGCCATACTAATTTCCTGCAGTCTTCTCCAAAGCTCTTTTCACAAAAATCTCAATGCTCAGCTTCCACCATCCTGAACTCTCTATAAAATTAATTTATGTTACTCTCTTTTTCGTTGAATTTGTTTTTTAAATTTTGTTTAACTTTATGATTTATTATTATATATAGACTTTTATTTTTTGTCAATATTTTTTGCATAATATTTTTTAAAGTGGAAAATATAATAATTTATTAGAAATTTTTATATTTCATTTTATCAAATAAATGCTAGAGCGTTTATCTACAATATATTTAAAACTTTTTCTGCTATATCATCAAAGTTTCCATTTTCAAATTTATTTATATCTATTTTCTCAGGATTTTCAAGATTATCAGTAATCAAGAAAGTCCTAACCCCCAATTTGCTAACTATCATATCTTCTAATGCATTATTTCCAACCATTATAGACTCTTCAGGTTTTGAATTTATATTTTTAAAAATTTCTTTATAGTATTCTAAATTTGGCTTGCAATAGTGACTATTTTCAAAAGTTGTAATATAGTCAAAATCATCTACACTAAGACCTATCCAATTTAGTCTTGTTTTTATTGCCGCCTTTGGAAATATTGGATTTGTCGCTAAAACTACTTTTAACCCTTTGTCTTTTATAGTTTTTATAAATTCAGCTCTATCTACTTCTTCTTGTAGAGTTTCTTTTACATCGTCAAATTCTTTTTCATAAAACTCCATGAAATCCCCTTCCATTTCGTCGTATTCTTTTTCCATCAACTCTGTAAAAGTAGATTTAAATATATCTCTATTCATTACTTTCCCATCATTTTTGATCATATTTCCCGTTCCATCCCACAATGCTTTTATAAGCATATCTTTATCGTATCCCATTGGAACGAATTTTTTGGATATAAGGTATAAATAAGATTCTATAAATTCCTTTTGATCGAAGGGGATTAATGTTCCATCTAAATCGAATAATACTGTTGTGATTTTTTCCATATTTTCTCCTTAGTTGATATTTATATTATTTATTATCTTCACAATTTGAATAATCAAATCTAACTGTTTTATTAGTAGCGTCTAAATAACACATAGCACCCATTGGAATTGTTCCAACTGGAAGGCAATGTCCACTTTGTAAATTATAAATTGTTGGTTTTTTATATAGTTTTGCTATTTCATCTACTATATCTTCAACTGACCAATCTTCATCTCTGACTTTTCTACAATTATCAAAATCACCAAATATAATACCTTTACAATCTTCAAATTTACCTGCCATGTGTAAGTGGTTTATCATTTTATCTACATTGTAAACATATTCGCTAGTTTCTTCTATAAACAATATTTTATCCTTAGTATTTATTTCATATTCAGTTCCTAGAGATGTATTTATCAAGCTTAAATTTCCCCCAACTATCTCACCTTGACATTTTCCATCATATAAAGTTATTATTTCTTCGCCTTTTGGATTTTCAAAATTTATCTCGCAGTCTGCAGATAAATTTTGAAATACTGACTCTTCCGTATATTCATCCATATCCACAAATCGTCTACCTACTGGTCCATGATAAGTTACTAAATCACATTTTTGATTAAATGCTATATGAAGAGCAGTTATATCAGATAATCCTAAAAATATTTTTGGATTGTTTTTAATAATATCAAAATCTATTAAATCCAATAATCTCGCTGCCCCATATCCACCTCTTATACAAAATACTGCATCTATATCTTTATCTTCAAATGCATCTTGTAAGTCCTTTGCTCTTAAATCGTCTTTTCCTGAAAGATATCCTCTATCTACAGAGTAACAACTTTGATACATTTTTACTTTGTATCCTCTTTCTATTAATGATTTTTCAACATCATCAATATTGACTTCACGCAAATGCCCTGAAGGAGCGATGACACCTATTGTATCACCTTTTTTAAGTCTTTTTGGCAATATCATAATACTAATCCTTTCATTTAAAAACCCTATGGATTTATTCCATAGGGATATTTTTTATATAAACTACTATACTATTATAATATTAACTTTATCTTAAATACGTTAATATTTAGCAATACTCTTTTTCAACCTTTATATTTATAAAGGCTTATTTTTAACTTATATATTTATCTATATCAAACTTAAATTTCGTCTTCTTTTGCCCATCCATATGAACATCCGACTGCCTTGTGCCAGCCCTTTATCTTTTTAGTTCTATTTTCTTCACATATTTGAGGAGTAAATACTTTATCTATCTCCCAGTTTTTAATAACTTCTTCTTTACTTTTCCAATATCCTACTGCTAATCCTGCTAGATATGCAGCTCCCATAGCTGTAGTTTCAACACATCTTGGACGCTTTACTGGAGCATTTATTATATCTGATTGCATCTGCATTAATAAGTTATTTTGGCTTGCTCCTCCGTCAACTTTTAATGATTCTAATTCTATTTTTGAGTCGACTTTCATAGCTTCCAAAACGTCATTTACTTGGAATGCTAGCGATTCTAAAGTTGCACGAACTATGTGATATTTGTTTACTCCACGAGTTAAACCTACTATTGCACCTCTTGCATATTGATCCCAATGTGGTGCACCAAGCCCTGTAAATGCAGGTACTACATAACATCCATTAGTATCCTCCACCATATTTGCCATATGTTCAGAATCTGCTGCTGATTCTATTATTCTAAGTTCATCTCTAAGCCATTGTATAGCAGCTCCAGCTACAAATATCGAACCTTCTAGTGCATAGTTTACCTTTCCATCAAGTCCCCATGCTATAGTTGTAACAAGACCATTTTCTGAATAAACTGGTGTCTCACCTGTATTCATAAGCATAAAGCAACCTGTTCCAAATGTATTTTTAGCCTCACCAGCATTAAAACAAGTTTGTCCAAATAAAGCAGCTTGTTGGTCTCCTGCTGCCCCTGATATTGGGATTTCCCCTCCTAAGAATGAGTGATCACAATATCCATATATTTCACTAGATTGTTTTACTTCTGGCAATATACATTTTGGAATATTTAATTCAGCTAAAATTTCGTCATCCCATTTTAATTCTTTAATATTAAAAAGTAAAGTTCTAGATGCATTTGAGTAATCTGTAACATGTACTTTGCCTTTAGTTAATTTCCAAATTAGCCAAGTCTCCACCGTTCCAAATAATAAATCTCCGTTTTCTGCCTTTTCTCTAGCACCTTCTACATTGTCTAATATCCATTTTAATTTTGTTCCAGAAAAATAAGCATCTACTATAAGACCTGTCTTTTCTCTAAATTTCTCTGTAAGTCCTTTTTCTTTTAATTTATCACAGTATTGAGAAGTTCTCCTACATTGCCATACTATTGCATTGTATATTGGCTCACCTGTATTTTTATCCCAAACTATTGTCGTCTCTCTTTGATTAGTTATTCCTATAGCAGCTATATCATTTGCAGTTGCATCGATTTTTGCCATAGCTTCTACAGCAACACCAAGTTGAGATGACCATATTTCATTTGCATCATGCTCAACCCAACCTGGCTTCGGAAAATATTGAGTGAATTCCTTTTGTGCTACACTAATTATTTGACCTTTTTTATTAAATAATATACACCTGTTACTAGTTGTCCCAGCATCCAGTGCCATAATATACTTACTCATCGTTATCTCCTCTCATATTTTCTTTTATTAAAAAAATATATTTATTATAAATCCGTTGTAATTTATCTATAAAACTTTTATGATTTGAATAAGTTGTATGTATTTTAATAAATCGTACCTATATATATTATTATAGTTTACAAAATATGTCCATTATATCAAAAAAACTGACTACTATTAAATAGTAACACATTTAATAAACAAAAAGAGAGTCCGAAAATTTTCCGAACTCTCAAAAAAATAATTTTATTTTTCAATAGCATTTAAAGGCTTCATACTCCAAAATACTACATTCATCAATATTACTATAATTATAATTATCAGTAAGCAAACCCAAAAGCCCATGTTAATTCCAAATAACTCTGTTGTATTAAAAAGTGTATTCCACATATTATTCCAATTCATTTTAACATACCTCCTCTATAACAATTCCCCAAAATGACGCACATAAGCTTTCTTTATACTAGTTGCCAATAACATGTACGCTATTATACATGGTATTAGGTAAGCAAAATAAGCGCCTGGTAATGAAACAAAGCCTAGTATTGTTCCAAGTGGTGTAAATGGTATAACTGTTAATACTATAATTCCAGTTAAGGTTAATAAACTCACAGGTAATGATGCACTGCTTTCAATAAATGGTAGCTTTGGTGTACGAATCATATGAATAACAAGTGTTTGACTCCACATTGATTCTACAAACCAACCAGCTTGGAACATAGCTATATAGTTAAATTGCATTTGCATTAACTCTGCTCCACTATATACACTTGCTAAATCATTATATAATACTCCATGTGATACAAATATTGGACAAAATACAAAGTACATAAAAATATAAGTTGTAAAGTCAAATATTGAACTTACTGGTCCCATCCACATCATAAATTTACCTACTGAAGACGCATCCCATTTTCTAGGAACCTTAATAAATTCCTCGTCTACATTATCCCATGGAATAGCTGTACATGATAAATCATATATTAAATTTAAACATAAAAGATGTATACTCATCATTGGTAGAAATGGCAATAATGCTGATGCTGCTAAAACAGAAAACATATTTCCAAAGTTAGATGATGCAGTCATTTTAATGTATTTAATCATATTTGCATATGTCTTTCTACCTTCAATGATTCCTTCTTCTAATACCATCAAATCTTTTTCTAATAGTACAATGTCTGCTGATTCTTTTGCTACATCAACTGCTGTATCAACAGAAATTCCTATATCTGCACATTTCATTGCCGCTGCATCATTGATTCCATCTCCCATAAAACCAACTGTATGTCCATTTTGACGAAGAACAGTTACAACTCTCGATTTTTGATCCGGCGTTAATTTTGCAAATACATCTGTTGTTTCTGCTATATTTGCTAACTCTTCATCTGACATGCGATTTATATCTGAACCAAGTAGCATATTTCTTACTTCTAATCCTACTTGTTTACATACAGTACGTGTTACTTTATCATTATCTCCAGTTAAAATTTTTGTTGCAATTCCATATTCTTTTAACGTACGTATTGCATCAGCCGTAGATTCTTTTGGTGGGTCTAAGAATGCAAGATATCCTAATAATACCATCTCACATTCATCTTTTACTCCAAAAGCTCCAACTGGTGATGGATTGCTTTTTTGTGCAATTCCAAGAACTCTAAATCCCTTCTCATTTAAATCATCAACTGTTTTTATAATTTTTTTACATAGTGAATCTGTCAAGTTTTGAACTTTTCCATCAAACTCAACATATGAGCAAATTGATAGCATCTCTTCAATTGCGCCTTTCGTAACCATTTGTGTTTTACCATTTATATCTTCTACAACAGTAGATAAACGTCGGCGATTAAAATCAAAAGGTATTTCATCTACTTTTTTATAGTGATTAGAAAGATTAATTAATTCCCTATTTTTAGTTTCTGCTTCTTCAGTTTTTTCAATAATAGCTAAATCCATTAAATTTTTATATCCTGTTTGGAAATAACTATTTAGATAAGCATGACGAAGCACACGCATATCTTCATCTCCATTTATATTAAGATGATATTCTAAAACTACTTTGTCTTGTGTTAAGGTTCCTGTTTTATCAGTACATAATACATCTATAGCCCCAAAATTTTGAATAGAATTTAAATTTTTAACTATAGTTTGTTTTTTACTCATTGCCACTGCCCCTTTTGCAAGGCATGTTGTCACTATCATTGGTAACATCTCTGGTGTTAATCCAACTGCTATAGAAATAGCAAACAAAAATGCATTTAACCAATTCCCTTTTGTTATTCCATTTATAAAGAATACAACAGGAACTAAAATCAACATAAAGCGAATAAGTACCCAAGAAACAGCATTTACACCTTTTGTAAAACTAGTTTCTACCGCTTCTTGTGCAACTGATACTGTCATTGATCCAAACAAAGTAGAATCTCCTACAGAAACCACAACAGCTGTAGCAGTTCCTGAAATAACATTGCTTCCCATAAAAGCAATATTATTATATTCTGTAATATTTTCATTTTTTTCTTGGATATTTCCTAATTTCTCAATAGGCTCACTTTCCCCAGTTAAACTAGCTTGGCTCACAAATAAATCTTTTGATTCTATAATACGTACATCTGCAGGTATCATATCACCAGCTGATAAATAGACTATATCCCCTACTACAACTTCCTCAAGTTTTATTTCTTGTTTTTGCTCTTTTCTTGTAACTGTACAAGTTGTTGTAATCATATCTAATAACTTCTCTGCTGCATTACCACTTCTAGATTCTTGTATAAAACGAAGTGTTCCAGAGATAACAACCATTGTCACAATTATTACTACTGTTAAACAATTAAAATCATCTGGATTACTTCCAAATAGTGAAAAATAAGGTAGTATCATATCTGTTACACATGATACAAGTGCTAAGCAAAACAAAATTATTGTAAAAGGATTTATAAATGCATCTGCAAGTCTAGAAAATAAAGATTTTTTCTTTTCTTTTGTTATCTTATTTATTCCATATTTATTACGGTGTTTTGATGCCTTTTCAGTATCCAATCCTCTTAATGTTGTTTCTAAAGAGTCTAATACTGTTTTTATTGGTTGAGTTGCCGCAAAATGAATGCGACTTTCTTGTTCTTTTTTTATAATTTGACTTTCTGTTACTTTATTAGTAGCTATATTATTTTTTATCATTTTTTTATTCATCGTAATTACCTCCTTTTTAAGAAGCAATCCGATCTATATTAATATTTCACCGGGTTGCTATATTGTTTTTTCTCTTACCATCAGGGTCCATTTATATTTTCACTCCTTTCTCATTTGCAACTAACAGTATAAGAAAAAAATGCAAGTAATTCCATTGCGAAATTCTTGCATTTTTCTTGCGATGTATTCAGTTTTATAAATCATCATTAAATTTATATCCTATTCCCCAAATTGTTAAAATATATATTGGTGAATCTGGATTTGGCTCTATCTTTTTTCTTAATTTCCTTATAAAAGCCATAATATTACTGTCATCTAAAAGATATTCACTATCCCAAACAGCTTGATAAATCTGCTCTTTTGTCAAAACTTCACCCCTATTTTTTACAAGAAATAATAAAATGTCATATTCTTTAGGTGTAAGTGAAACCTCTTTATTATTATAAAGAACTCTTCTCTCTTTAGGTCTTATTGTAAGGTTGCCAATTTCTATAATATCAAAGCAATGTTCTTCATAAGTAATATCATCATCTATTTCTAACATTAAACTATTATTACTTCCGTCTAATAAACCTTCAATACCTTCTTTAAATTCATCTATATTACCTACATCTAGTGGTGCAGCCTTTAATTTTTCTAAAAGCCAACTAGCTAGAGAAGAAGTTAAATTAGCAAATTCAATTTTCTTTTTCATTTAAACTCCCTCCCTTATATTAATTCTTTATATTTTTTTACATACCATGATTTTGCTATAGTTACTAGTGATATATAGAGCAATACAACTAATAACAAAAATACAAAATAACTTAAAGGCATTTTAGTAAGACCTACAAAATGTCCAACTGGTATTATAGTCATAATTGTAAATAGAATAATTCCTATAATAGTAACTAAAATAACTGGTTTTGCTGGTTTACTTTGTATAAATGGTATTTTCTTCGAACGCAGTGAATATAAAATCAATACTTGTGACCACATAGATTCTAAAAACCATCCTGTTTGGAACAGTGTAATAAATATTTGTTGTGATTCGTGGTTCAAACTTGCAAATGTCCCTCCGCTTATTGTTGGACAAAGCCAGAAGAATAAAAATATAAATGTTGTTAAATCAAAAATTGTACTGATTGGTCCAAAAAATAACATAAATCGTCCTAAAGTTTTTCCCGACCAATCTCGTGGCTGACAATATAATTCTTCATCGACAGTATCCCATGGAAGAATCAAACATAAAACATCATATAGTAAATTTAAAAGTAGTAATTGTATAGAAGTCATTGGGAAAAATGGAAGTAGAACACTTGCAATAACTACAGCTAATATATTTCCAAAATTAGAAGATGCAGTAATACGAATATATTTGCTCATATTTACAAAAACTTTGCGTCCTTCTAATATTCCTTCTTCTAAAATATTTAAATCCTTTTTTAATAATATTACATCTGCAGCTTCTTGAAGCGCCTCGGTTGCACCTTCTGCTGATATTCCAACGTCTGATTGCAATATGGCATGTAAATCATTCATTCCATCCCCCAAAAATCCTACTGTATGCCCATTTTCTTGTAAAATTTTAATTATTTTTGCCTTTTGCTTAGGAGATAATTGTGCAAATATTGTTGTCTTTTCGCATAATATTGATAACTCATCATCTTTTAACTCAGATAGTTTTTCTCCAACGATTACGTTATCTGTATCTAAGTTTAGTCGTCTACAAACTGATACAGCAACCCTTTCGCTATCTCCTGTTAAAACCTTAATAGGTACATTCAATTTTTTTAATTGTTCTATTGCTTCTTGTGCACTTTTTTTAGGAGCATCAAAAAATGTTAAATACCCAAGTAGTATTAAATCATTTTCATCATCTGGCATAATATACTTTTTATTAATATTTTTATAAGCAACAGCGATGACCTTCATCCCATCTTCTTGCATTTCATCAATAATATGATGAACACTTTGTATATCCATGGGATAAACTTCACCTCTATATTCAGCATATGTACATTTTTTGCATACTGTCTCAATATCGCCTTTTACAATCAATAAATTTTTATTATTTAAATTCGATTTTTCATTTATGTTATTTTCACACAATACGCTAACATATTTTCTATTATAATCAAATGGTAACTCGTCCAATTTCTTATACTTCTTTAATAGTTCTAAATAATTAAAATTCGGCATTCTTTCAACATGGCAAATCGCATCATCTAAATGATTTTTAACACCTGTATGATATAGACTATTTAAATAAGCATACTCTAATACTTGTTTGCTTTCATTTCCCAAAATATCTATATAATATTCTAAAACTATTTTATCTCCAGTTAATGTTCCTGTTTTGTCGACACAAAGAACATCCATACTTCCAAAGCCCTGCATTGCATTAATATTTTTTACAATGGTATCCTTTTTCCCCATAACAGAACTTCCCTTTGCAAGGCAGGCATTTATGACCATAGGAAGCATCTCAGGTGTTAATCCTACTGCTACTGATAATGAAAATAAAAATGCTGATAGCCAGTTACCTTGAACTAATCCACATGAAATAAATACAAAAGGTACTAAAATAGCAATAAATTTAATTAATACACCTGCTATCGAATTTGCCCCCTTGTCAAATCCATTCTTGCGAATATTTACATCTCTACTAATTTCTCCATAAACAGTTTCTTTGCCTACTGCTAGTACAATTCCTTCTCCAATTCCACCAATAACTAAAGAGCCTGAAAAAACAATATTGTTGTAATCATTTAAACTTATACTTTCTTTTTTATCTACTATGTCAGTATTTTTTTCAATTACTATGCTCTCCCCAGTTAACATAGATTGAGAAATAAATAGTTCATTAGACTTTATAAGTCGTATATCTGCTGGTATTCTATCTCCAGCATAAAATTTCACTCTATCTCCCACAACTAATTCATTTGATGAAATTTCTTGCCACTTTCCATTTCTGCGTGTCTGAACATTTGTATTAATAAGTTCAATCAATGAATCAACCGCTTTTTTTGAACGCATTTCTTGTATAAATCGTACAAATCCACTAATTAAGAATATTATAACCAGCATTAAAAAAGTTGTTGCGTTACGCCTATAGTTAGAAGTAAATATCACATCAGTAAAAAAAGAAACTAAAATTAAAACTAATAAAATCATACTGAAAAGATTATTAAAAGATCTAAAAAATCTATATAAAGTAGTTTCTATTTTCTTATCATCAATATTCAGACCGTATATATCTCTATTAAAACGAACTTGTTGTTGATTATACCCATCATCACTTATATTAAAATCCTTATACATTTGTGAAATATCTTTCTTAGCATATTCACTAACACGACTTTGAATCTGACTTCCCGTTTTCATAAACTTCACCTCCTTTTTTATTGTATCATGCTTGATAAAATTAAATTCTTGCTTTTTTCTTGTTTAAACATAAAAATACTCCCTCCTAGCAAATATATTTATCTGCAAAAAGGGAGATTTTATAGTCTCAAGATTTTTAGTCCATTAAATTATATTCCTCATATAATGGATATTTTTTAGTAAGACCTATTACTAATTCTCTAGCTTTGTCTTGATTTTTATGAGTTAAGCATAAATCTATAGCTTCTGCAATTACTTCCATATCTTCTTCTACCATACCTCTTGTTGTTACTGCTGGTGTACCTATTCTTATACCACTTGTAATATTTGCTCCGTGTGGGTCGTTTGGTATAGCATTTTTATTTACTGTTATATATGCTTCATCTAGTAGTTTTTCTGCTTCTTTTCCTGTTATATTTTTATTTGTGAAATCTAATAGTAGTAAGTGGTTGTCAGTTCCTCCACAAACTAATTTAAAATCTCTTTTATCTAATTCTTCTGCTAACTTTTTAGCATTTTTTACAACTTGAGTTTGATAAGATTTAAATTCAGGTTGTAGTGCTTCTTTAAAGCAAACTGCTTTTGAAGCAATTATATGTTCAAGTGGACCACCTTGTATTCCTGGGAATACGGCTTTGTCGATTGCTTTTGCGTATTTCTCTTTACAAATTATAACTCCACCACGAGGCCCTCTCAATGTTTTATGTGTTGTAGTAGTTACAAAATCTGCAACTTCTACTGGATTTTGATGAAGACCAGCAGCCACAAGACCTGCTATATGGGCCATATCTACCATTAAATAAGCCCCTACTTCATCTGCTATCTCTTTAAATTTTTTAAAATCTATTTCTCTAGGGTATGCACTCGCCCCAGCAACTATCATTTTTGGTTTAACTTCTAATGCAGTTTTTCTAACTTCATCATAATCTATTTTTCCATCTTCACCTACACCATATTCAGTAAAATCAAAGTACTTCCCTGATATATTAACCGATGAACCATGAGTTAGGTGACCACCTTGAGATAAATTCATCCCCATTACTTTATCCCCTGGTTTAAGCATTGCAAAATAAACTGCTAAGTTTGCATTAGCACCTGAATGTGGTTGGACATTTGCATGTTCTCCACCGAATATTTCTAAAAGTCTATCTATAGCTAATGTTTCTATCTCATCTATATATTCACATCCACCATAATATCTTCTACCACTATATCCTTCTGCATATTTATTAGTTAAATGACTCCCCATTGTCTCCATAACTGGAACTGAAACTATATTTTCTGAAGCAATTAGCTCTATGTTTCTTTGTTGTCTTTCTAATTCCCTCTTCATACTTGCATATATTTCAGGATCTGAAGCTTTTAAATTCTCAAACATCTTATCCTCCTATATGTAACCCCTTTAAGTTCTTATTTTGACATATATTAGATAGTTTATAGAGAATTTTTACACTTTATAAACCTCTATATTTAAATAAATTTTGTCAAAATATTATAGTATTCAGTATATCAATTTTAATATTTCAAAACAATTGTAAAGTCTAATTTATATGTTTTTATATTTTATTATATAAGATAATTATTTTTCATATTTATTTAAAAAATCAATTGCATATTGAGCATATAATGCAGTACCTATTTCTAAACTATCTTCATCTATTGCAAATCTTCCATTGTGATGGGCATAACAACATTGCTTTTCATCATTTTTGCATCCTACAAATGCTAATGCTCCTGGAATTTGTTCTAAATAAAAACAGAAATCTTCTCCACCTGTAACTTTTTCAAATTGGTAGTTTCCATCTTTGCCTAGTATTTTTTCAACAGAGGCTTGTCCAATTTCTGAGCATCTCTCGTCGTTTACTACTGCTGAACCTGCAAAGTCGTATTCTAATGTTGCTGTTGCTCCAAATGCATCAGCAGTGTTTTTTATTATTCTCTCCATTTTTATAGGAAGTTGTTTTCTAAGCTCAGGGTCAAAACATCTAGTCGTTCCTTCCATACGACCCTCTTCCGCTATAACGTTTAATCTAGTTCCTGAATGTAATAATCCTATTGAAAGAACTAACGGATTATGCGGTCTTGTCTCTCTACTTACTAATGTCTGTAAGTTCATAACTATTGCAGAACTTGCAACAACAGCATCTATACAGTTTTCTGGTTGTGAACCGTGTCCACCCTTACCTTTTACATCTATATAGAACCAATCTGTTGATGCCATTCTTGGCCCAGCTTCTAGTGAAACTTTACCTACAGGAATTTGTGCCCATATATGTATTGCAAATATACTGTCGACACCGTCAATTGCTCCATCTCTTATCATTGCAGGTGCACCTTTTGCGTTTTCTTCTGCTGGTTGGAATATTAATCTAACTGTACCGTTTATTTGATCTCTCATTCCATTAAGTATTTTTGCTGCTCCTAAAAGCATCGCCATATGTGAATCGTGTCCACAAGCATGCATATTTCCATCTATTTTTGATTTAAAATCACACTCTGTAAGTTCTTCAACTGGTAGTGCGTCCATATCTGCTCTTAATGCTATCGTCTTTCCTGGTTTGCTTCCTTTTATATCAGCTATAACACCAGTCCCTCCAGCACTTACATATTCTATCCCCATTTTTTCTAATTCTTCTTTTATTTTTTTACTAGTTTCAAATTCTTCTAAACTAAGCTCTGGGTATTGGTGAAAATGTCTTCTAAGAGATATAACATAATCTCTATATTCTCTTGCCAATTCTTTTATATCCACTTTTAATATTGACTCCATTTTTTATACCTCATTTCCTAAATTAATTTTGCTATAATAATTCTTCTTTTTTAATTATACATATATTATCTGTTGATTAAATTATATTTTTGTTAAATTGAATTAAAGAGCTATCTCAAATCTGATATAGCTCTTTAAAATGTAATAAGTATTCTAATTTTAAGTTTATAAATCAGATTAATTTCCTACGTAGTCATATATATACTTCCACCGATTCCTAATGGCAAGTTAAATACTATAAACACTAGTAGTAATAATATCCAAGCTATTGCAAATACCAATGAATATGGTAACATAGCCGACATAATTGTACCGATTCCCATGTCTTTGTCATATTTTTTAGCATATGCAAGTATAACTGGGAAATATGTAAATATAGGAGATATTGGGTTAGTTATTGAATCCCCTATTCTATATGCCATTTGAGTTAATGCTGGTGAATAACCTAATAACATAAACATCGGCACAAATATTGGTGCCATTATAGCCCATTTTGCAGACATACTTCCAACAAATAAGTTTATTACACCTGAGAATAAAACAAATGCAATTATTAATGTTGGACCTGTTAATCCGACATTTTCTAACCACTCTGCACCGATTATCGCAAGTAATGAACTTAAGTTAGATGCGTTGAATAATGCTAAAAATTGTCCAGCTGCAAAAGCTAATACTATGTAAGAACCCATCCCTGAAATTGAATCATATAATAATGCTGCAACATCTTTATCACTTTTGATTTTTCCTGCAACAACACCATATACAACACCAGGTATAAAGAATAATAATGTTATAAGTGGTACCATACCAGCCATTAGTGTTGAATTTGATGATACTAATGAACCTGTCTCTGTATCAGCCATAAATGCATTTGGCCCTATACATAATGCTACTACTATTACAACAAATACTAATACACTTAATCCTGCATATTTTAAAGCTTTCTTTTCTTTACCTGTAACTTCTGCTGTTGCATCATATCCAGTATCTTCATATGGAGTTCCATCAAAACGAGGTGCTATATATCTTTCAGTTACAAATGTACCTACTACTGTTAATAATACAGATGATGCACATAAGAAATAGTAGTTCATCGCTGGTGTACTTGTATATGATGCCTCTATGATTTGTGCTGCTGGTATAGTAAATCCTGCAACTAATGCATCTGACATTGATATTATTATATTAGCAGAGAAACCTGCAGCAACACCTGCATAAGCTGCAAACATACCTGTTAATGGATGTCTACCTATTCCTAAATATATTAATGCTGCTAACGGTGGGAATACAACAAACCCTGCATCTGCAACACAGTTTGCTACTATCCCTACTAATATAGTAGTTGCTGTAACAAGTTGTGGCGGTATTTTACCCGCAAATGATTTTAATAATGATTCCATCATACCAACTTTTTCAGCAAGTCCTGCACCAAGCATCGTAACTAAAACTAATCCTAATGGCGCAAAGCTTGTAAAGTTACTAACTACATTTTTTAAAAATAATTGCATTTGTTCTTTTGATAATAAGTTTACTGCTGCAACAGTTTCGCCAGTACCTGGGTGAACCGCTGTAACACCTGAATTAGCTACTATAACTGATATCCCTATAATTAAAAACCATAAAATAACAAATATAGTTACTGGGTCAGGCAATTTATTCCCCACTATTTCGACCCTATTTAAAAACCTCATAAATAAACTTGGTTTTTTTACAACTTCTTTCTCTTTTCTTAATTCCAAATCTACTTCTCCTCTTATATATAAAATAATTTTCATTTATTAAAATGCTATCATTTCAAATTCCAAATCATCACTTTCATCATTTTCTTGATTTAAATAATCTATAGCAACTTGAGCTAAAGTTTGTGCTAAGTTCTTCATATTTCTATCTTCCCATTTAAACTTAGAGTTGTGATGTAGTATTGGATTTTCTTCATCTTCTGCCATTCCTACAAATACAAATGATGCAGGTCTTTCTTGTGCAAAAAATGCAAAGTCCTCTCCACCCATACTCGGTGCTGGAATTTCAAATACATTTTCACTTCCTACTACTTTTTTAGCAGATGCTTCTATTATATCTGTCGCTTCGTTGTCATTTATTAGCGGTGGGAATTGTCTTATAAATTCAAATTCATAAGTTGCACCTTGTGACTCGACAATACCTTTTACAAGTTGCTCCATCATTTTTTCTGCAAAATCTCTAGTTTCGTTGTTTAATGTTCTTACAGTTCCTTGGATTACTGCCTCTGTTGGTATAGCATTGTGACATTCACCTGCATGAACATTGCAACAAGATATTACAAGTGGATTTGTTGGATCATTTTTTCTACTTACTATCGTTTGTAATGCACTTATAATTTGAGCCATTACTGGAACTGGGTCAACACTTGCATGAGGTACTCCACCATGACCGCCTTTTCCGATTATTTTTATAGTAAATATATCTGGTGACGCCATTAAAGCTCCATGTCTAACTCCTATTTTTCCTTCTTTAATAGCTCCCCATAGATGTCCACCAAACACTGCATCGACATTTTCTAAAACGCCTTCTTTTATCATAGGTAATGCCCCACCTTCAACTTCTTCAGCTGGTTGGAATATTAATTTTACATCACCATGTAGCTCATCTTTCATCTCATTTAGCATCATTGCAACACCTAAAAGACTTGCTGTGTGTCCATCGTGACCACATGCGTGCATTACGCCTGGAACTTTTGACTTAAATTCAAAATCTGTTTCTTCATTGATACTTAACGCATCTATATCTGCTCTAAGTGCTACAGTTTTTCCAGGATGTCCACCTTTTATTAAGCCTACAACACCTGTTTTTGCAACATTTCTAGTAACTTCAATTCCTAAATTTTCAAGCTCAGTTGCTATTAATTTAGAAGTTTCATACTCTTGAAATCCCAATTCTGGATTCATATGAAGTTGATGTCTAATATCATAAACTCTTTTATGATGTTTTTCCCATAACTCATTTAGTTTTTGATTCATAAATGTCCCCCTAAAATGTTTATTTTTAATTAAATTTTAATTTTATATTTAAATTTATATACTATTATAAATTATTGTATTTGACTTTAAAATGTCAGTAAAATGTCCTTAATTAGACAAATATCACCTAATTTTTCTTAACTTCGATATATTATTTTATCTTTATCTATATTTAAATTATTGAAAATACTGTAACTTAAGATTTAGATTTTATTTTTTATATTATTTGTATAAACTTTACATTTATATATAAAATCATAATTTCATTATACATTTGTAAAGATTTATAAATTAAATAAATACACGAAATTTTCATTTTTTTATAAATAATTTATAAACTTTATTTTTTAAATAAAAAAAGACATATTACAATGTTTAATCAACATATAATATATCTTTTTTGATTATGGCTTTAATTTTATTATTTAAGAGCCTATATATTAAATTTTATTATTCTTCTCGGTCTACCTGATCCATCTTCAAAATGTTTCCCAACCACCTCAATATATCCGTACTTTTCTAACTTATTAATCGTTCTATTTACTGTTCTATAAGACATATCACACTGCTTTGACAATTCCTCTGCTGTAAACCTATCTTTTTTACATGTATTTATTGCATTATAAAAACAAAGTATCTTCTTCACACTTACATTTGTTATTTGAGCTATTTTCATCAATCTATCGTCTATCTTAACTTCACTTCTCTCTTTATTTTTAGATTTTATAGGTCCTATAGCCTTTCCATCTTCATAAATTATATATGCAACATTCTCATTTTTACATCGTTTGGCCTTTATAATAGCTTCATTAGCCTTATATTTTGCCTCACTAGCTGTCTTTCCATATCCAATACCAATAGAAATTCTGTTTAATGAGTTGTCTTCAATAGATTTTAAAAGTTCTATATTTGTATAATTCTCTGTCTCTGTTTCTAATATTGTCTTTGTCGAAATCAATATATATGTATTATAACTAAATTCGATAACAGCAGCCTCTATCTTATTTGCAAACTCATAAATCAATTCTGTGACTTTATTTTTTTCTTTAATATAATAGTACTCATTTCGACTTATTATAGAGTAGTCATCAGGAAAATCTATATGAACAAATATAGCTACAACCCTACAATTAGTATTTATTTTAGCTATATATCTTAGATATATATTTTGGAAACTCTCTATTATAATACTCTTTGTCGGGATAGCCATATAATTATCTATTCCATCTGAGTCAAATTGTTTATTTACATCACTTAATGATGTCACAATGCATACATTTTCATCATTTTTTAAGTTATTCCTATGAAAATTAAGTGCATCTTCAGTTGTATTTTTATTATTGAATTTTACATTATAAAGCATAAGATTTACTTCATCCATATCTATACCGATACTATTATAAACTTCTTTAATCAACTCTTTAGAATATGTATCTATACTCAGATTTTTTATATTTTTGTTTTCATATAATCCTTTTAATAAAGCAGATGATAGGGAGCTTTCATGCAAAGGGAAATATCCCCATATACATTCTTCCTTTACGTATAATTTTACAAATTTATATACGACTACTCCTGCAAACATCAGAGCATCATACTTTTTTTGTGATTTTTTTACTATTTCAACCGCTTTTAAATAATTGCTATAAACTATAATATCTAAATCTATATCAACTATATTTTTGTCTACAATATCCTTTACAATATTTGCTGTATATAATGGAGCAATTAAAGCAACTTTCATTTTTTCACATCCTCAAATTATATTCCGTATTGCATATTACTTTTTTAAGATAGATACATGCTGATTTATCTGTAGTTTTTAATTTATTTTTTATTTATTTGTTGTTCTAAAAACTGAGCAATAGTCTTTGCCAACAAAATTCGCTTGTCAGAATAAGAGTGGTCTGTATCAATAAACTTTTCAGTCAAATTATTATTATATTTTTTAATCTCACTTGCTAAAATATCGTGATGCAAATATCTTTTGCTCACAACATCTCTACTTGCTATAGTTATCAGTATTTCTTCATTAGATAGAGATTTTGCCTTATCTGGAAGGTTCCACTTATCCCCATTATCAAGACATTCCTGCATCAGTATTTCTGCACTTGTATTGTTTAATGGTACTAGTGCTGTCTTATACATCTCAAATGCCTCGTCTTTTTCTATTTTATTATAATTGCCTATTTTCCCAATAAGCCCAAAATCATATGGACTTATCGCCACAGATGCCTTTATCCTTTTATCACATGCGTAATTTAAAGTTAAGAAACCGCCCATACTATGCCCTATTAAAAATAAATTATTTGTATCTATATCACATTCTTTTACTGACTTTTCATCTGTCAAAAAATCAATAGCACTTTTTACATCTTCCATACAATTACTAAATGAAAAACTACCTTTTACACCCCAACTCCCCCTATAATGAAATCGCAGTATATTCATACCACATCGTCTAAGAGCATGAGCTAAATCTATCGGGTCGTCATATCCTGGAAACCCATGCAATAGTATTGCTGTTGGGTGAGGTCCCTTTCCTTGCGGTGTCAACATAACCCCACATAAATCACTACCATGGCTTGTAAAACCTAATTCAATTATATTAGGAAAATTTCTGTCATCTAGCTTCATTTGTTCAATATCTTTTGTAACATAAGCTTTATCAAACATCTTAATCCACCTCTTTTTTATATAATCAATTATGTTTTCTTCATTTACAATATAAATTCCTTTTAGCGATATAATATAAAGTATTTTTCCATTTTTATAGCATGTATGTCTAATAGAATTAAGTTATATCTAATTATACATTATTTGTAAAATTTTAAAAGAGATGTAAATTATCTTCCCATATAAAAAGAGCTCATTTACTAAAGCAAATTGAGCTCTTTTTATTGAAATTATTATTTGTTGATATTTTATTTTTAATTTTATAAATTATATCTATATATATCCCTTATTTTTTAAAAATATAATTTATTATTTCTACGCTTTATATATAGAGTTTCCTTCTTTGAGAGTTTCTAATACTTTTATGTTTCTTATATCGTCTACGTCGACTTTTAATGGATTTTTATCAAGTATTACTAAGTCAGCTAATTTATTTTCTTTTATTGTTCCTTTTATATCTTCTTCAAAATATTGATAAGCTGCATTTTTTGTAACTGCTTCTATAGCTGCAAGTACTGGTATTCTTTGATCTTCACCTAATACTGTATTGTCTTTCATTTTTCTGTTACAAGCTATCCATATAGTTTCAAGCATATTTGGCTCGATAACTGGAGCGTCTTGGTGGAATGTAAATTTAATTCCTAAATCTAATGCTGCTTTTGCAGGCGATATTTGGCTCGCTCTTTGCAGTCCGAAGTTTTGAACGTGGATGTTGCCCCAATGGTAAACATGAGCCACGAAGAATGATGGTATCATTCCTAGTTTTTTAACTTCTGGTAATTGGTCAAGCCCCATAAGTTGAGCATGTACTATCACTGGTCTTATATCATTATCTGTATTTAAGTTTTCTTTTGCTTTTTTATATTGTTCTAAATATTGAGCAACAGCTGCATCTCCATTACAGTGAGCTAATATTTGCATATTTTCTTTTAATGCTATTTCGATTAAGCTTTCTAATTCTTCTCCACTCATAACTGGATAAGCTCTATATCCTTCTTCACCTTGATAATCAGTTCTCATATAAGCAGTTCTGGCTTGTGGTGAACCATCTAGGAAAGTTTTGAATCCTCCTATTTTAAGGTGGTTGTTGTATTTATTTATGCATCCTTGAAGTTTCGCAAAGATTTTTTCTCTTTCTCTTATATCTACATATGCTATGTAGTCTATTTTCATCATCTTCGCATGTGCCATATATGCTAGTAAATCTGCTAATAGAGGAACTACCATACCTTCTTGCATTGTTGTTATTCCGTAAGATGCATAGTCATCTTGTGACTTAAGCACTGCTTTCATAAGGTCTTCTGTTGATGCCATTGGAACTCTTTGAACGTTGTTTATAAATGCATTTTCCTCAAGGTATCCGTTAAGTTTGCCATTTTCTTTAAATATTACTCCACCTTCTGGGTCTGGAGTGTCTATTGTTATTCCTAATTCCTTCATCCCAAGAGAGTTAACAAGTCCGTTGTGTCCAGATTTATTTGATATTATAAGTGGATTGTTTGGCACAACTTCATCTAAAAAATCTATTCTCGGGTAAGTTTTCTCTGCTAATGTGTTGTAGTCAAAGTTATTCGCACTTATCCACACACCTTCTGGAACGTTGTTTTTTTCTATAAAAGTTTTTATTCTATTTGCTATATCTTCAAAATCAACTGCATCTTCTAGTGATACTTGTAATTTGCTGTTTGCATATCCGAAGAAGTGACTGTGTGCATCTATAAATGATGGCATTAAAGTCTTTCCTTCTAAGTCTATCATCTCAGCATCTTCATTTTGATTTGTAAGTTCTTCTTTTTTTCCTACTGCTTTAATTTTTCCGTCTTCTACTAAAACAGCTTCTGCATATAATTCATCTTCAAGAGTTAATATATCTCCATTGTAAAAAAGTTTTTTTGTCATAATGAAACCCTTTCTGTTTTTTCATAATCCCGTATGTTTTATTTTTAACATTTTTATTTATTAAAATGTATTTTATCAAAATTTTATGAACTACTTTTTAATCATTGTAGTTAAAAAAACTATTTATATTATACACCACAAGCAATTTGTTCTAAACATTATAATTTCCTTAGAATTAAAAAAATGAATTTCGAAAATCGAAATCCATTTCATATATTAAACTTAAATTATTAAACTCTAACTACATATCCTTCTTTACGAGGTGCTGCTGGTTTTGGTTCGTCTTTTGCATATCCTAATATACAGTGGCCAACTCCTATGTAATCTCCTTCTACGCCCCATTTTTTAAGAAGTGCCTTACCTTCTTCACTTTCAAATTCTTCTTTTGCTCTGTGAATCCAACAAGAACCTACTCCTAATCCATAAGCTGCGTTCATTAAGTTGCCCATTACTAAGCTTCCATCTTCTACGCATGTTGGCATATTTTTGTCTGCTAGCACAACAACTACTGTTGGTGCTCCATAAAATGGATCCATGTCTTCTTTTCCAAATACTTTAGCGTTCATTTTTGATAATTGTGCTATAGTTTCTTTATCTTGAACTACTATCATTTTTGGAGACTGTCTTCCCATTCCTGTTGCAGCATATTCACCTGCTTCTAATATTTTATTTAGTTCTTCATCTTTTATTTGTTCATCTTTATATGAACGAACACTTCTTCTTCCTTTTAATGCTTCAAATAAATCCATTTGAATTCCCCCTTGTAATATTTGTCATATATATTATAGCATATTTTATTTAGTCAAAGTAAAGAGTAGTATTTTTTCTAACTTTTATTATTTATTATCTACGAAAATATATTTAGTTTAAACTTATTTATTTATGCTAAGAACTCCACAATCCTCTTGAATTATAGAACTGTTGTAGAAGTTTTCAATAACTTTAACTAAGTAATATGTATCTTTTATTCCACCTGTTTCATATGATGAATGCATAGCAAGTTGTGCTAGTCCAATATCTACACTATTTAGTGATACTTGTGAATTTGAAATATTTCCAAGTGTTGAACCTCCTGCCATATCTGATCTATTCGTAAATACTTGATAAGGTACATCAACTTCTTCACATAGACTTTTAAATATAGCTGCTGATACTGAATCAGTAGTGTATTTTTGGTTTGCATTGAATTTTATAACGATTCCTTCATTCATATACGGTCTATTTGTTGGGTCTGACTTTTGCGCATAATTAGGATGAACTGCATGTGCATTATCAGCAGATATCATAAAGCTGTTTGCTGTTGCTTTATAAAAATCTTGCTCATCTCTTCCCATAGTGTTGTTGATTCTTTTTAATGTGTCTGCTAAGAAAGTCGACTCTGCACCTTGTTTTGTAAGACTTCCCACTTCTTCATTATCAAATACAACACATACCTGTACTGTATCTTTGTTTTCTCCAGCTAAGAATCCTTTTAATGATGAAAAAGTACATTGAAGGTCGTCTAACTTTGGTGAAGATATAAACTCTTCATCAGCACCCCATATACTCCCGCTCATTCTGTTATAAAGGAATAAGTCACTACCTAAGATATCTTTTTCACATACGCCTGCATTTTGTGCAACTAATGACATTAGTCTTCCTTTTGCATTTATATCTCCAAACAACGGCAACATATCGTTTTGAGCATTGTATTTATATCCATCATTTATATTTCTATTAAAGTGTATTGCTAAATTAGGGATAATAACTAAATCTCTATCTATATTAACTAATTTAGATACAAACTTATTTCCCTCTCTTACGACGATTTTACCTGCTACTGAAAGTGGTCTATCAAACCAAGTTGAAAATATCATCCCACCGTATTTTTCAACATTAAGTTTAACCATTTTTTTATCAACTTCAATTTCATGGTTTTCTTTTATTTTGAAAGTAGGCGAATCACTGTGGCTCGATACTATATTAAATCCTTTAAAGTCTTTATTTGGAATTTTGAATGCTATTAATGACGAATTATTTCTAATTACATAGTATTTTCCGCCTTCTTTAATCGTCCAATTTTTGCCTTCTACAACTTCACAAAATCCATTTTCATCTAAGATCTGTTTCATGTTATCTATTGCGTGGTAACAGCTTGGGCTGTTTTTTATAAAATTTAATAATTCATTAGATATTTGTTTAAACATTTTTGATGTCTCCTATACTGTACTAATTTTATATTTTTTAATGTATTTCTTTTTAAGATATATTATAATAAATAGTATTATAATATTTGGAGGAATACATTATATATGCAAAGTAAAAATAAAAAACTTTTATTTAAAAAATCTATATATTACTTGGTTGGGTTTGCACCGCTGATTATAACTCTTTTTATATATACTTATATTCCAGAGCAAGTTCCCTCCCATTACACAACTGTAGGAGAAATTGCAAACTGGGACCATAAAGGAAAAGTACTAATAATTCCATTTTTACTAGCGGCTTTTACTTATTTTAAACCTAGGGTATTTGTTGAAAAATTTGAATCACAATCAGAAAAAAACGTAAGCGATGCTGCAACTATGTTATTCCTTATATCGATAAATCTTTTGAGCATGCTCGAATTATTTATTTCACTTAAAGGAGAAGATTTTTTATCTAAATTCAATTTTTATAATTTGCTGAGCTGTATAATATGTTTTATTTTTATATTTTTAGGATATATTTTCTCAAATTGTACTCGTAACTCAACATTTTCTATTAAAATACCTGTGTATTTTATGGATAATGAAATTTGGGCAAAAATCCACCAAAATTTAGGTTCATATTGGATGTCTAGTAGTATAGTTTTTCTTCCTCTAGGCATAATATGTGGCAATCATTATATATTGTGTTTATTAATTTTAGAAATAATTTTAATAATATTATTGCCTGTAACTATTACTTATTTTTATATTAAAAATCATAAAAAAGTAAAAAATAATTAATCTTTTATTATTATGCCTAAAAGTTTTGATATATCTATCGCTTGATATGTATTTAATTTACAACCTTTTAGGTTATCTAAATTAAAAGATACACCTTGTATATTTGAAGTGGAAAAATCTATACCTTTTAATTTAGTATTAAATATTTCGCTGTTTGACAAATTACAATTATCAAACTTTACTTTTTTTAATTTACATTCATTTAATACACTTGAAATAAGCTGGCTTTCTTCAAATGCCGCTTCTTCTAGTTTTGAAAAACTCAAATTTAAATAATCGCACTTTGAGTTTATTATTTGTATGTATTTTAGGCTGCAATCAACCATATTCACACCTGTCATCTTGCAGTCTTTAAATATTACTCTGTGTATTGACGAATCTGTAAAATCCACATTCGATAAATCACATTTTTCAAAAATCACATTTGTAAAATCTGATTTTATCATTTTTGATTCTGCAAATACCATTTTATTAAATCTACAATCTTTAAAATCAAGCGACTTTTCATCAAGAAATACTGCCTCATCTTCAAATAATCCACTTATAATATCATCTATGTAAAAAACGCTTTTTTCGTCATAATTAACTTCTGGTTGTATCATATAAAACACCTTCTTTTATATATTTTATAGTATAGAAAAAGTGTAAATTTATATATATAAACCTACACTTTTGTATATAAATTAAACTATCTCTAAAAGATCAGTCATTTTATCTATTATATAAGTAGCCCCAGCTTCTTGTAATTCGTCTTTGTTTCCATATCCGAATAAAACACCTACTGAGTCCATTTCTAATTGTTTTGCTCCTAATATGTCGTACTCTCTGTCCCCAACCATAAGCACGTTTGCTCCTGGATTTTCTCCTATATTTTCTAGTGAGAAAGATATAACTTCTACTTTTTTACAACGAGTTTCATCTAAGTTACTTCCACCTATAAAATCGAAGTATTTGTCTAAACCGTAGTGTTTTAGTATTTGTTCACAATATACCATTGGTTTTGAAGATGCTAATACTATTTTCTTTCCTCTATTTCTTATTTCTTGTAGAGTTTCTTCCACACCTTCATATACTTCGTTTTCTAGCATACCTCCAGCAACATAATATTCTCTATATTTTTTTATTGCTAGTTGTATTTGTTCTTCGTCATCACCTACATATTCTCTGAAAGTCTCTGTTAATGATGGACCTATATGTCTTTTTAATGACTCTGCATCTTTTTCTATCCCAAAATGTCTAAGGGCTGTCTTCATAGAGTTAGTTATACCTCTATCAGAAGCAGTTATTGTTCCGTCTAAATCGAATGCTATTATGTCGTAATTCTTCTTCATATCTATCTCCCAATTTTTTATTTTACCAAGCGGTAATTTTATATTATTTAATATAATTAATAAATAATTTTTATTTAGATATATTTTACACCAATAATATATTTATTCAAAGACTTATAATATAATTTTTCTCTAAAACTAATAGAAGGCTGTATCATAAAGATACAACCTTCCCCGCACAAAACATATTCACTTTCCCCAAAATGAAATTTTAAAACAATAACAAAATAAATAAAACTATTATAATATAACCAATTACAATTTGACTAATTTTTCTATTTTTTCTATACTTATATAGTAAACTATGGAGTTACTCCATAGTCAACCTGATTTTACAAATATTTTTAAATAATTAGTAGGAGACATTCAAATGAAAGATTTAACTTTTAATATAAGTGAGACTTCACAAATTACAGGTCTATCTATCGATACATTGAGATATTACGATAAAATAGGTTTGATACAATCTAAAAAAAATCCAAATAATCGCTATAGGTATTATACTATTGCAGATATCTCAATAATTAATCATATTAAAACTTTGCGTGATTTAGACTTATCTATAAACGATATTAAATCACTACTACATTCAGATATTGAGGTTCAACAGACAATTCTTAAACATCACCACAAAGTACTATTAGAAAAAATAGCCTCAATAAAAAAGATAGAAAAAGTTTTTAAAGATACTTTACAAGAAGTAAATTCTAGTAACTTGATGATCAATGTTCCCTTAGTAAAAACATATAAAACGAGATATTTCAAAAAAATAAAAAATTCAGTCAAAGAAAATCAATGCTGTATTTCAAAGAAAAACTTATTAGATACTTCTCATAATTTCTTAGAAGTTATAGATAAATTTGTATTTGCATTTTATGGAAAGGAATTTGATTCTTTGGGGCTGTTTGACTTTTTTGAGCTAGGCAAAATTTCAAACGACCAAGATTATTATACAGAAATTACACCTGAAGAATTTGAGTTAAATAAAGATTTACACGATATATTGATTATTCCCGAATCGAGTTATATAGAAACTATAACAAAATTATCTAAAGATACTTTTGATGAATATTTTGAAAACCTTATCGACTGGATAAACTTTAAAAATCTAAATCCTATCTATCCTGGATTCATAAAATATCTAGATACTTCACTTTATTTTGTAAATGAAGGCGAATGTCTAATAAAATTCCAAATTCCATTTATCCACAAAACATACGAATAAAACATGGTGAGTTTTCTTGCCATGTTTTTTACAAAAAAATAGCAACCATTTGGGCATGGTCGCTATAAAATCTGTCTTATACTTCCGTAGTATAAGACGGGGTCGTTATTGTTTTAAAAATTCTAACTTTGGGGAAAGTAGAATATGAATTAAGTTAGAAAAAATTTACAGAATAGTTAACTGTCATAAACTCACCACTAGTTTAATGACAATACTTAAGTTGTTCAAACATAAATTTTGTAACTTAATTTTCTATGTATTCATTATAGTATGTGTATATAATATTTGTCAATTGTATTTTTACATTTTTTTACTTCATTTCATTATTTTGTTCTTTTATATCCAAACTATAGATTAACTCCATAGTTTTTATCGTTTGAAAACATCCTTTTACATATTTTAATTTAAATATATTAAAAGCGGTATAACAAAGTTTTGTTATACCGCTAATTCACTAAATTAAATTTATAAGTTAATCAATTATTTTTATCAATTATGTTTTTATAACGAAATTTCGTCTTATAAAACTCTTCTTCCGTTTACAAAAGTTCTTTTGAAATAGCTACTATTGAAGTTATCAATAACTATTTTCTTTTGGCTGTAAGATGCATGTATCATTTGTCCATTTCCTATGTATAATCCAACATGTGAAACTTGTCCATTATTTGCTCCATTAGTATCAAAGAATACTAAATCTCCAGCTCTTAAGTTGTTTCTACTTACATATGTTCCATATTTACTTTGTGCACTTGATGTTCTTGGAAGTATTATACCAGCTTTATTTTTAAATACATAGTATGTAAATCCTGAACAGTCGAAACTGTTTGGCCCTTGAGCACCCCATACATATGGTTTACCTAATAAAGTTTTTGCATATGCTATTACAGAACTAGCACTTGCTGATACAGAGTTGTTGCTTCCACTGTTGCTAGTTGAACCACTTGGAACTGTACTTTGTAAATATGAACTACTTACATATCCAGCTTGTCCTTTGTAGTTTATTTTTGCCCATCCATTAGATGTAGATAATACTGTTACTTTTTCTTTATAATCTAATGAACCTATTTTAGAATAGCTTGTTCCAGCTCCACTTCTAACATTAAGTCCTGATGTTGCATTTACATATTTAACAGTAGTTGTTGTACTACTATTATTATTTTCACTAGTTGTACCACCTGGTACTGTAGTTTGTAAGTATGAACTACTTACATATCCAGTTTGACCATTGTAGTTTATTTTTGCCCATCCATTAGATGTAGATAACACTGTTACTTTTTCTTTGTATTCAAGTGTACCTAATTTAGAATAAGTTGTTCCAGCTCCACTTCTAACGTTAAGCCCTGATGTTGAATTTACATATTGAGTAGTACCTTGGCTTGTTGATATACCAGTCGATGTACTTTTTGTTAAATAATCTCCATGTACATATCCTGTAACTCCATTATATTTTACTTTTGCCCAACTTCCTGATTCGCTTATGTACTCTACTTGTTGTCCTTTTTGTAATGAGCCAATTATGCTATGACTAGTCGATGGCCCTGATCTAAAATTTAGTGATGAAGCCGTAACAGTTCTCATATCAGTAGCAGCATCTACATGTGATACATTCATCAATGGTAAAGCTACTGATGCCATCATAGCAGTTGCTACAATGTAATTTTTGTTTATACTCATACTCTTCTCTCCTAATATCTTTTTATGGATATATCATTTCATATATTTTATCTATCTTTGAAAATATACCCATTTTTCTATTTTACATTATTTAACTAAGTTTTGTCAAAGTTTATCGTTTTTTGTCATTTAGTTATATTTACCAAATCCTAAAAATCACCCATCTTGACACTTTATCAATAGCTTGTATTATTAAATTAAGATTTATTATTTTAGAAAGGATTTTTAATATGGAAAACGTAAAACATGAAATTCCTCCAATTTACAACCAAAATTCTAAAATATTGATTTTAGGCTCTTTCCCATCAGTAAAATCTAGAGAAAGTCAATTTTTCTATCATCACCCACAAAATAGATTTTGGAAGGTTTTATCATCAGTATTAGATAAAGATATACCTATTACTATAGATGAAAAGAAAGATTTTTTATTAGATAATAATATTGCTCTTTGGGATGTTATTGCGAGTTGTGATATTGAAGGTTCTAGTGATAGCAGTATAAAAAATGTAGTCGCCAATGATTTAAACAAAATTATAGATACTTGCGATATAAAACAGATATTTTGTAATGGTGGAAAGTCATTTGAGCTTTATAAAAAGTATTGTGAAAAAAATACAAACTTAAAAGCTATTAAGCTTCCTTCTACTAGCCCTGCAAATGCTAGATTTTCACTTGAAAAATTAGTTGAAGATTGGAAAGTTATACAAGATTATATTTAAGTTTTATAAAATATTATTTAAAATACTATTAAATATAATATTTGTATTTCATAAAATAAATATAATTTACTATATAGCATAAATTATTATTTGAAGTAAAACCTATGCTATGGTATTATATAATTTCGAATACTCAAATTTTAGGAGGACCTTATAATGGAAAATTTACCAAATTGCCCAAAATGCAATTCTGAATACACTTATGAAGATGGATCACTTTTAGTTTGCCCAGAATGTGCTCACGAGTGGAATCCAAGTGCTCAAGAAGAAGAAAACGTAATAAAAGATGTTAACGGAAACGTTTTAAACGACGGAGACTCTGTAACAGTTGTTAAAGACTTAAAAGTTAAAGGAGCTTCTTCTTCAATAAAAATAGGAACTAAAGTTAAAAACATAAGATTAGTTCCAGATGCTGCTGACGGACATGATATAGAATGTAAAATAGATGGTTTCGGAGCTATGAAACTTAAATCTTCAGTAGTAAAAAAAGCTTAATTAACTAAAGTCAGCAAATATGCTGGCTTTTTTAATTTTAAGCAACGGAATCTTTGATTCGTTGGCGATATGAACGAAGTGAATTTTTTTATACGGTAATAACATTTTCGAAATTGTTAAATTTTTAATTTATAGTATAATTGAAATATATTATCTATTTAGAGGCTGTCTTTATTTTGGGTTATTTAAAAACTATAATGCTCTGAGGTTGGGAAAATTTTATATCCTTGGAGGAAAACTTATGTGGTATGTTAATTTTAGAAAAACAAAATGCAAGAGCTGTTATGCTTGTGCTCGTGTGTGTCCTGTCAATGCAATTAAATTTAAAAATGAGCAAGCACAGATTTTAAAAGAAAGATGCATTGTATGCAATGAGTGTTCTAAGGCTTGTTCTCAAAAGAAATCAATATTAAAATCTGAAGTATCAAAAATCAAGTTATTCTTAAAGAATAAAAATAAAATCGCTGTTTCTATAGCACCTAGCTTTGTATCTATATTCGGCGAAAACAGTCACAAAATCCCTACTGCATTAAAAAAGCTTGGATTTACATATGTTGAAGAAACTGTAATTGCAACTAATCCTGTATTAGAAGAATATAATAAGTATGCAGATTTAGATGATGGTCAAAATTATTTTACTAGTTTTTGTCCGACTATAAATAACTTAATCGAAAAGCACTTTCCCCAATTTACAAAAAACCTAATCCCTATCGTATCTCCTTTTTTATGTCATACTAGACTTATGAAAAGTAAATACCATACCGACACAAAAGTTGTATTTATAGGACCTTGTCTTGCTAAAAAAGATGAAGGCTCTACTGATATAAGTGTAGATGCTGTGTTGACTTTTGCCGAGCTAGAAAAATGGCTAAAAAACGAAAATATAAATTTGGACGAACTTGAAGAAAGTGAATTCGATGTTATTTGCAAAGATAGATTGTTATTTCCGCTAGTTGGACAGACAACACGCATTATAAATGATAAAAATCCAGTAAAAAAAGTTATAACTGTAGAAGGTATAAGCGATTGTATAGATATACTCCACGCTTTGGAGGAAGGTCGTTTTACTAATACAATCTTTGAGATGAGTGCTTGTATCCATAGCTGTCTAAATGGCTCTGGACTTGATAATCACAACACAACTTATCAAGAAAGAGAAATTAATTTAAGAAATTATAGACAAAAATGCAAAATAAAATACAGAGACTTTGATGATAAATATCCATATAAAGATTATCTATATAAAACACCTTTAGAAAAAATCTTTTCACCTAAAAAGGTATATCTAAAAGAGCCTTCTAAAGATGAATTAACTTCTATTTTAAAATCTATGGGTAAAACAATTATAACAGATGAGTTAAACTGTGGTGGCTGTGGATATAAAACTTGCCGAGAGCACGCTGTTGCAATTTACAACGATATTTCTGAAGTGAATATGTGCTCGCCTTATATGAGACAAAAAGCTGAAAATATAGCAAACTCTATATTTGAATCATCACCTTTTTTAATAGGTCTTATAGATAAAGAGATGAATATTTTAGAATTTAACAGCAAAGCCAAAGAGTTTTTTGATATAAAAAATGATGACTATATAGATTGCCCTATTTTTATGTATGTTGACGATGATGCCTTTTATGATTGTATACATAATCATAAAAATATCTATAATAATATAGTTCCTATTGAAGATATGAATAAAACTCTATCCCAAGATATATTTTGGCTTTATGATGAAGAAATATTTCTTTGGATGGCATATGATATTACACAAAAAATCGAAAAGAAAATCCGAAATGATCAAATAAAAGAAGATACTATAAACCTCGCTCAAACTGTCATAAATAAACAGATGCGTGTTTGTCAGGAGATAGGAAGACTACTTGGTGAAACAACAGCAGAGACAAAAGTCATCTTAAGCCGTTTAAAGAACTTGATAAATGAGGATATTGAGAATGAAGATGAGTAATAAATAAATAAATAAGTAAATTAATTAGTCTATAAGTTAATACGATAATAGTGAAATAAACTTATAACAAAAAATCAAAGATCATTAATTCATTTTCATCATAAAAATTATAAATAAAAAGGAGTTTGGCATTCTAACACCATACTCCTTTATTTTTTATTTTAATAAATATTATTCAACTACTACTGCTGTTCCATAAGCTATAACTTCACTAGCCCCCTGAATTATTGATGAAGTCATAAATCTCATTCCTACAATTGCATTTGCTCCAGCATCACTTGCTTTATCTATCAATCTTTGTAGTGCTACATTTCTAGCCTCTTCCATCATTTGAGTGTATGATTTCATTTCGCCACCGACTAATCCTTTTAGTCCTGCACCTATATCTTTACCGATATTTTTTGATTGAACAGTTCCACCAGACATAACCCCAATAACTTGTTTTATTTCTTTTCCTTGTATTTGTTCTGTTGTGACTACTATCATTTTTATTCCCCCTAAAAATAATTTCTACACTTTTGATTATATATTCTCATTAACAAAATATAACTCAGCTTTATTCATCTTTATCTGATTTTTTACTTCCCTTTTTGCGCGCTTTTACACATTCAGTAAGCAGGTATTCTATCTGTCCATTTATAGATCTAAATTCATCTTCTGACCACTGAGCAAGCTCATTCCACAGAGTTGGCGAAATTCTAAGCAAAATTTGTTTTTTGCTTTTGTCCCTTTTATCAGCCATAACTATCTAATAAATTGAACCACTATTTACTATTGGCTGTGCATCTTTACTTCCACATAATACTACAAGTAAATTGCTCACCATAGCAGCCTTTCTTTCGTCGTCCAACTCAACAACTTCTTTTTCACTTAGAGAATTAAGCGCCATCTCAACCATTCCAACAGCACCTTCTACTATTTTTTTACGAGCTGCTATTATTGCCTCTGCTTGTTGACGTTGTAACATTGCTGCGGCAATTTCTGGTGCATAAGATAAGTGAGTTATACGAACTTCTTCTACTTCTATACCTGCAATTTCTACACGCTTTTGAAGTTCTTCTTTTAATTTATCAGCTATCTCTTGACTACTTCCACGAAGAGACTTTTCACTGTAGTCTTCTGTATCTTCTGAGTCATATGGATAAAGTCTCGCTACATTTCTTATTGTAGAGTCACATTGTATTGATAAAAATGTCTTGTAGTTTTCTACGTTAAATACAGCTTTTGTAGGATTTATAACTCTCCAAATAACTATTGTTCCTATTATTATAGGATTTCCTAATTCATCATTTACCTTTTGTTTTTGGTTGTTAAGAGTCATAGCTTTTAAAGATATTTTCTTTGTATTTGATGTTGTAGTTTCTTGTTCTGAATCCTTCTCACCAACTTTACTCAACTTAGTAACTTGTGATTCATAAGTTGGATTTATCGCACTTACAAATGGATTTACAAAGAAGAAACCTGGCTTTTTAATTGTCCCGTAGTATTTACCAAATAAGACAAATACTATAGATTCATTTGGATTTACTATTTTTAAACCACAAAATATAAATATCGCTACAATAAATAAAATTATTGTAACTATTAAAAATATATCATTTTCAGTATTAACTAAGTTTATGAACCCAAACACTGGTGATAAGATAAATAATATTCCTATAAAAAGAGCTATCCACCCACTTATAGGGTTTAATTCCTTTTCTTCAATTGAACTATCTTGTTTCAATAAATTTTTCTCACCCATAGTTTTCCCTCCTAATTACTTCTTACAAATATTATTAAGTATAATTTTGATATTATTTTGATATCATTTTTATACTTAAATAATAATCTTTTATTCATTTATTTTACAGTTACATTATTGTAACTTTTACCACATATAACCAAATATCATGACCCAACTTTATAACTTATGATATTTACACCTTCGTTTGTAACTTATGTACAATAGTAAACAAATGGAAAATATAGTATAATTCTAATAAGAAAATTTTTACTTTTACAGTTTAGATAAACATATTTTCTGTAAAAGATATACTGCTCTACTTGAGTTAAGGGCTATTTTTTTTATAAGGGGGAATTTTAAATGTCCAATTCTAAATTTGCTAGAAAAGGATGTCGTGAGTGCTATGCTTGTGTCAGAGTATGTCCTGCTGATGCAATAGTTATAAAAGATGGCCAAGCCGATATCCTTGCAGATAGATGTATTTTTTGTGGGAGATGCTCAAAAGCCTGTCCTCAACATTATCGAGTGGAAAAAATGAGTATAAGTTCAGTAAAGGAGTTTATAAAAAGTGGTGAAAATGTAATTGCATCAGTCGCTCCTAGTTTTGCATCAGCATTTGGCAACCAAAGTTTAAAAATACCATCAGTTCTTAGACATCTCGGTTTTAATCATGTGGAAGACTCAGGAATTACAACAAAACCTATTTTTGATATATACAATAATTATGCAGACAAGGACGACAACAAAAACTACATTACTTCTATGTGTCCTACAATCGATCACCTTATTCAAAAGCACTATCCCGAATTAACTGACTCAATTATTCCAGTCGTGCCTCCGTTTATAAGCCATGGGCGATTTCTTAAACATAAATACGGTACAGAAAGCAAGGTCGTATTTATCGGTCCCTGTGTTGCAAAGAAAACCGATGCAGCCAAAGAAATCTGTGTTGATGAAGTTTTGACTTTTTATGAGCTACAAAAATGGATTCAATCTGAAAAAATAAATTTAGAGGACTTTCCAATTGAGCCATTTGACTATGTATGTAATGATAAAATATTATTCCCAATACCAGGAGAAACTGCTGATTTTTTAGAAAAGAAAAATCCGAAAAAGACAGTTTTCTGTGTTGATGGTATTGAAGATTGCAAAAGTGTTTTAAACTCTATAAGAAATAATAAATTTGAAAATACATTTTTTGAAATGAATGCATGCAATCATGGTTGTCTTTATGGTTCTGATTTGGACAAAGATGATAGATGCTTTTTTGAAGTTAAGCGAGATTTAATAAATAATAAACAGAAATATATAGATTTATTCCAAGCAAATGCAGTAGACAATCCATACCAAGATATTGCACTCGATGTTTTGCTTTATAAGGAATATGCACCTAAACCCTTCCATCTAGAACAACCTACAGAATACGAAATTAGGGAGATTTTAAAGACAATGGGCAAAACTATCCGCTCCGATGAGTTAAACTGTGGTAGTTGTGGTTATAGGACATGTCGCGAGAAAGCAATAGCAGTATTTAACGGACTTGCAGAACCGTCAATGTGTCTTCCTTATATGAGAAATAAAGCCGAGAGCTTATCTAATATAATTTGTGAATCCTCGCCTAATTTAATTGGGCTTATCGACAAAGACCTGATGATTATCGAATTAAATCCTGCCGCAGAGTCGTTTTTTAAGATAAAAAAAGACGAGGCTAACGGCATGCCAATTGGAATGTATTTAGATGATGATGAATTTGAACATGTTAGAACATTTAGAAAAAATGTCAGAAATGAAAAAATCACTTTTGAAGAATACGACGACTCTACCCTACTTCAAACAATATATTGGTTAGAACAAAACCAGATGTTTTTGTGGCTGGCTGTAGATATTACCAAAGATGAAAGAGCAGAGAAAAAACTTCAAAATTTAAAAATGGAAACTGTAGAAATGGCTCAACAAGTAATTGCAAAACAAATGACTGTTGCTCAGGAGATTGCCAGTTTACTAGGTGAAACAACTGCTGAGACAAAAGTCACTTTAACCAAACTTAAAAATTTCATTTTAGATGAGGAAGGAAAAGAATAATGAGATATTTTATTGATTTTGCATCAGGAAGTCTTATTAAATATGGAGAAGAACTTTGTGGCGATAATGTTGAATTTTATGTCGATAACGATATGAGTGTTGCTGTTTTGTCAGATGGGCTAAGCAGTGGTGTAAAAGCCAATATATTGTCTACTCTTACTTCTACAATAGCTCTTACAATGATAAAAAATGGCCTTTCTATAGAAGAAACTGTAGAAACAATTATCCAGACCTTGCCTGTTGATGCACAAAAAAACATCGCCTACTCTACTTTTACTATCGTAAAAATAACAGACCACAACAAGGCCTATATTGCTGAGTTTGACGGTCCTGAGACGTTTTTCTTGAGAAGGGGGCAAATTGAAAAAATACACTACACTCACAAAGATATTTGTGGTAAATCTGTTCGTGAGGCCAGTATAGATTTAAAAGAAAACGACGTATTAGTATTTGTAAGCGACGGGGTGCTTTATGCAAGTGCTGGTCAATTACTTAATTTAAATTGGAAATGGGAAGATATCGCCAAACATCTCAAAATTAATGTAAGAGAATCTATGTCAGCTCTTGATATAAAAAACAACTTATTAGGTGTTTGTGACCAGATGTATTTATTTGAGCCGGGAGATGATACAACAGTATGCGTATTAAAGGCTGTTAAACCGAAAAAAGTTAAATTATTTACTGGACCACCGTCTCACAAAGAAGACGACGCCAAAGTTGTACATGAACTTATGACTAATGCTGATATTAGAATTGTATCTGGTGGGACAACTTCACAAATAGTCGCACGAGAGCTAGGCGTAGAAGTTAAATCAAGCACAGAAATATACGATAAAGAAGTCCCTCCAATTGCGTATATCCACGGAATAAACTTAGTTACTGAAGGAGTTCTAACTCTTTCAAAAACTATAGATAGATTAAAATCACTATCTAAATCACTAGATAGCAATATATTTAAAGCTAAAGATGGCGCTTCACAAATGGCAAAACTTTTATACAGTGCCTCACATATAAAATTATTAGTTGGAAGATCTTTAAATATTGCCAATGCTGAAATATCGTTTCAAAGAGATTTGGAACTAAGACTTCATGTAATTGGAGAGCTAGAAAAGATTTTAGTGAAGTTGGGTAAAATCGTGACTATTGAATATTATTAATTGAGTAAAATTATATAATTTTTAAAAAAATAAAATCGCAAAAACCCGAAATTGGATTTTTGCGATTTTGTAGTTCTTGAGTGAAGTAATTGGGACGAAATTGAACGTAGTTTGCCCAAATTATATCTTAGATATTATTTTGAGTAGAACTCAACGATTAGTATTTCGTCAATTTCGATTGGCACTTCTTGTCTCTCTGGTAACCTTGTTAATACACCTGAGAATTTGTCCATATCTTTAGCTAAGTAAGGATATTGATTTAAAGCACCATTTTCAAAGTTTTCTTTAAACATTACATTAGTTCTAGATTTTTCTCTTAAAGTAACTTCATCACCTACTTGTACTGCGAAAGAAGGTATATCTACTTTTTTACCGTTCACTAGTATATGTCCGTGAACTACCATTTGACGTGCTTGTCTTATAGAATTAGCAAATCCTAATCTATAAACTACGTTGTCTAATCTACATTCTAACATTTGTATTAAAGCTGTACCTGTTGATTCTTTAGACTTTTCAGCTTTTTTAACATAGTTTCTAAATTGTTTTTCTAATACTCCATAGTAAGCTCTCAATCTTTGTTTTTCTAATAATTGAAGTCCGTATGGTGAAAGTTTTTTGTCTGCTCTAGAAGTTCCTCTTCCAGCTCTATCCATTGCTTTTGGATGTCCGCATACATTTAATCCTAAACGTCTGCATTGTTTAAATCTTGGTCCCATCATTTTTGCCATTTTTGTTGTTCTCCTTAAAAATTATATTTTGCCGCGATAATTTTTAAAGCCAATATCATTATAGCACTTATTTTTATGGTTGTAAATGATTTTCATTATTAAACAATATGTATTTTTAATGTATTTTTGTTAGAGAAAGTTAAAATTCACTACGTTCATACGCCAACGACTTCGTCCGTTGCTTAAAATTTACTGCGTTCATACGCGGGCAACTTTGTCTTTTGCTTTAGTTTTACTAAAAACTAAAAAAGCTGATGCAAAATAAATTGCATCAGCTTTTTTGAAGAATCGTATAATCATTAGGCATACTGGTTATAACGCAAAGTAGATTTATATGTAACGCGCAAAATACATACTTAATCTAGAAATAGTATTATCTTTTATAAAGATTTATTATACTAATCAATAACTTTAAATATTAATAGATCTCGATAGCTACCACACTTAACTCGATTTCTCTATTTAAAAATATTTAAACTATCGTCATTTCCTTAGCCTGGTTTTATTATAACAGAGTTTTTTTGTTTTGTAAATGATATTAATTATCATTATCGAATTTTTTTTTTAATTTTTTAGTTTTTCTCCAAATTTATTCCATAAACTGTATTCTTTTTAAGTATATTAATTATTTACCTTTATTTTTTTAGTTAAAATTATTCTTTACTTTAAAATGTTTTTTTATTTTTATAATTATTTCAAATTTACAAGTTATATTTTATTTTTTGCATATATTAAATATTTTATATCCATTTTATTCCTTAAAATAATATAATTTCTATTACAAAAACAGGCACTTTTTATAATAAAAATTGTATTTTGTATACATACTCCAAGGTAATTTCTGTATTGTATCAGTTATTTTCTAGATAAATTTACTTATTATTTTAAACGCCCCATCTATTTTCAGAATTTACCCAATTTTCTTAATATAGAATTTTTCAATTTTCATCTTGCTTTTTCTCTTAATTACCATTATAATACTTTTTAATATCATTTTATAAATTCAAATTAATAAAAAAATACTACAATCAATTTATTTTTAATTTTCGAAATATAATGTATATATTTTATTATTTTGGGTAAATTACGAATTTATAATTACTATATTTTATTTTGAGGAGGAATTTATGGAGACTTTAAGTAATATCATAGATGTAACAAATACATTTTTATGGACTTATATTCTTGTAGCTGCTCTAATAGTTCTAGGAATATATTTCACTATAAGAACTAAATTTGTTCAATTCAGGTATTTTAAAGAAATGTTCAGACTTTTAGGTGATGGTATAGACAAAGATGCTAAAAAAGAAGGAAAAATTTCTTCATTCCAGGCATTTTGTATAAGTACTGCATCTAGAGTTGGTACTGGTAATATAGCAGGTATCTCAATCGCAATAGTAGGTGGAGGTCCTGGAGCAATATTTTGGATGTGGGTTGTTGCACTTATAGGTGCTGCATCAAGTTTTATAGAAAGTACTTTAGCTCAAATATATAAAGTTAAAGATGGAGATGCTTTTAGAGGTGGTCCAGCTTATTATATAGAACAAGGCTTAAAAAATAAAAAGATGGCAATACTATTCTCAATATTAATAACTATAGCTTTCGCATTTGTATTTAATGCTGTTCAATCAAATACAATGACAGTTGCATTTAACGCAGCTTTCAGAACAAATAAATTACTTATGGGAATAATATTATGTGCATTAACTACTGCTGTTATATTCGGTGGTGTTCAAAGAATAGCAAAAATAACTGAGGTTATAGTTCCAATATTCGCTGTTGCATATATATTAGTTGCATTATTTATAGTTTTCAAAAACATAAATTTAATGCCACAAATATTTGAAGCTATATTCTCAGAAGCACTTAATTTTAAAGATTTTACAGTTGGTACTTTTACAGGAACAATATTAGTTGGTATAAAAAGAGGTCTATTCTCTAATGAAGCTGGTATGGGTAGTGCACCTAATGCTGCTGCAACTGCTGATACTTCACACCCTGTAAAACAAGGTTTAATCCAAACACTTGGTGTATTCACAGATACAATAATAATCTGTACTTGTACTGCATTTATGGTGCTTCTATACACTCAATTTAACGTAACTAGTGGTGCAACTAGTATAGAACTTGCACAAGAAGCTTTAAGTTATCATATAGGATCTTTCGGATATACATTTATAGCTATATGCATATTCTTATTTGCTTTCAGTTCAATAGTTGGAAACTACTATTATGGAGAATCTAATATAGAGTTTATATTCGGAGAAAATAAACCATTAATGACTGGGTTTAGAGTAATTGTTATCGCTATGGTTTTATTCGGTTCTCTTACAAAAGTCCAAATCGTTTGGGACTTAGCTGATGTAATGATGGCACTTATGGCAATAGTAAACTTAGTCGCAATAACTCTTCTTGGTAAATTTGCTTTCAGAGCTTTAGATGATTATACTATGCAAAGAAAAGCTGGAATCAAAAATCCAACATTTAATCCTGCCAATATAAAAGGTCTTGGAAAAGTTGAATGTTGGGGAGATGACGACGAAGAAGCAGTTATATAATTTTAACCTAAGATTAATAAATTATTATACTAATTTTTTATATGAGATGGAGTAAAACTTTGTTTTGCTTCATCTTTTTTAATTATAAATAAATTTTATGTTAAAAATATTTAATCTAATCTAGTATTCAAATCATATATAATTAATAATAATTCATATTAAAATATCATAAGTATTTAGATAGTCTAAATTTTAAAATACAAATATAAAAATATCTATGTCTGGATGCTATCTTCATTTATAGATTGGGGGTTATAAGATGGAAAGTAAACCAGATTTGAAGCTACAAAAACAAAAAGAATTTCTTATAAAATTCTGTTACTTCGGCGTTATTATAGGCGGAATCATACTTATAATCAAGCTTTTAGGCCCTATACTTACGCCATTTTTAATTGCATTTATAATAGCTGCAATTTTAAATCCATTAATTAAATTCTGTTGCAAGACATTTCACCTTAATAGGGCACTTATATCTATATTATTTGTCCTTGCATTTTATGCAGTTGCATCTTTTATAATAATCTTAATAGGTACAAAAATTTTAATATTAATTCAAGGTCTATTTACAACAATGCCACAATTTTTCTCAACTTATTTTGAACCATATATAAAAGATACATTCCAACATTTCGAAAATTTGTTTCTTTCATTAGATCCAAATATAATTTCAGCATTAGAAGAAAGTTCTTCTAGTTTGATAAGTACTTTAGGTAATTTTGTAAGCAAGTTTTCTACTATGGTCGTAAGATATGTATCAGGATTTGCAACAGCTATACCTAGCATCTTCCTAAAAACTATAATCACAATAATAGTTACATTCTTTATAACTATCGATTTTGAAAAGATAATAAACTTCATAAAAAGACAAATACCTGAAAATGCGTCTGAATCTATAAAGGAAAGTAAAAAATATATCACTACTACCCTATTTAAATGTTTTTTATCTTATTTACTTATACTTACTATCACTTTTACAGAACTTGCAATTGGACTTACAATTTTAAGAATTCCAAACTCTATACTTATAGCACTTTGTATAGCTATATTTGATATTTTACCTGTATTGGGTACTGGTGGAATAATGATTCCCTGGGCGATAATTGCATTGCTATATGGAAATTTTACGGTAGGAATTGGTGTCGCTGTTATTTATATAATCGTGACAATAATAAGAAATATTATAGAGCCAAAGCTAGTAGGGCAACAAGTCGGACTACACCCAGTTGTCACACTTATAAGTATGTTTATTGGGCTTCATTTTCTAGGTTTTATAGGAATGTTGGGTCTTCCGATTACAATTTCACTTCTCAAATATCTAAATGATGAAGGTATAGTGAAAATTTTTAAATAATAAATTCACTACGTTCATATCGCCAACGAATCGTAGATTCCGTTGCTTTAATTAATAGGTTGGAAATTATACATTATCCACAAAACAAATAATATATAATTTCCTTAGAATTAAAAAAATAGCATGTATATATTACATGCTATTTTTTATATTGGTATTATTTATGTTAAATATTTTATTAATATTGGTGTCTTATTTTATTAATTTAGCATATTCTTTACCAGCTTCTACACAAGCTTCTAAAGTTGCTTCATCTGGGAAGAATTTTTTCTTAACTGTTTCAACTGGCATTTTGAAGTTCATTGATTTTAATGTATTTTCTGCCATTGTGATACCTTCACCACTCCATCCATAAGAACCAAATACACCTGCTAATGTTCCTCTGTTAGCCATTGGGTCTACATTAGAGAATAAGTCCCACATAGGTTTAACCATTGTTCTGTTTATTGTTGGTGAACCTAATACAACTACTTTTGATTCTAAGAATTTGTCGTGCATTTCTTCGTGAGTTAATTGTTCTAAATCGTAAAGACCTACTTCTACTCCTTCAGATTTAACACCTTCCGCAATTTTTTCCGCCATTTTTTTAGTATTTCCATAAGCTGATAAGTAGAATATACTAACTTTGTCTTTATTAGTAGCGTCTACAGCTTCTTGTGACCACTGTACATATCTTTTTACTTGTTCCATAGGTTCTTTTGATAATATTGGACCATGTGAAGTTAAGATAGTGTCAAAATCAATACCTAAGCCTACAACTTTGTCTACACCGTCTAATACGTATTGTGCAAATGGTTTAACTATACAGTCATAGTAAACTTTTGATGCTTTTATATAGTCTTCGTTATTTGCAACACATTCTGCATCAAAATCACCATAGTGACATCCAAAAGCATCACAAGTGAATAATACTTTGTCTTCTTCTACATAAGTGAACATAGTATCTGCCCAGTGAAGCATTGGCGCAGTTATAAATCTTAAGTTTCTTTTACCTATATTTAAAACTTCTCCATCTTTTATTGTTTTAAATTTAAAGTCTCTGTTTAATTGGCTAGTTAAGTAGTTTTTAGCTGCTGTAGTACAATAAACTACTGCATCTGGATTTCTGTCTAATATATATGATAAACTACTCGCATGGTCAGGCTCAGTATGGTGAACTACTATGTAGTCTATATCTTCGATTGGTGTTACTTGTTCTATTTTTTCAAAGAATAGATCTTTAAAAGTTGATTTTACAGTATCTATTAAAACTGTTTTTTCATCTTTTATAAGATATGAATTGTAAGTTGTTCCAAACTCAGTCTCCATTATTATATCGAATACCTCTAGTTCTTTATCCAAAACTCCTGTATAATAGATATCCTTTTTTACTTCAAATACATTGCTCATTAATTTACCTCCTAGTTTTTCAATAATTTATGTCAATATATCTTCATCGCCGCTCTTATTATATTATTTATCGTAATATTGTGTTTCTTATTTATATACCCAGTTATTGTGTAGATAAACATTTTTTTAACATATCTATATTTTATCCCATATATTGATTATTTGCAAAATGTCTTTAAAATATGAGATTAAAATCAAATAAAGACTATAGACGATGAATAACTCATCTCCATAGTCTTTTTATAAAAAATTATTTTACTAATTCATCTATTATTTCTTGTATTTCATCTTCACACATACCACATATAGTACCTGCTTCAGTTTCATCTTTTATATCGTCTAAAGTTTTAGCACCATTTTCTATTGCTTCTTTTATTGTGTTATAAGTAACATCTAAACATGAACATACTACTCTATCTTCCATTTTATTTCTCCTGTAAATCAATTTTTAGAAAGCTTTCTATATCTATTTGTCGACATTTGTTATATACCCTTTTTAAAATTGATAAAACAGGATTTTACATTTTGGATTTATTTACCTTTTTATTTAGTTTTCAATATTTATTTTTGTTATTTCAATATCTTTGTAAATACTTTCTGCATCTTCTTGTTTAAAACTTCCTGTTGAATTAGTTAGTGCATTAGCTGCTGATACTGATATTGCGTATTTTAATATATTCCTTCTTTCGATACTAATAATGCTCCATCGTCTCCAAGCGAAACAACAACAACTTCTATTCCACTTTGATGTAGTTTTAATGCACTTTTTATTATTTCATCTTTATTATTTATGCTTATTCCAAGCTATGACATTAACATTGTTTAGTGGTACTGTTGATATTATCAAGTCTGCATGACTTTCCAAAATATTTTTTCATCATGTGATGAGATTATATCAACTATTTGGAAGTTGTAATGAGATTTTAATTTTGCTAATAATAATTGAGATGTTCCTATCCCTCCACTACATACAACTACTACGTGGAATGCTATTTCTTGATTTTTCTTTCTTTCCATAGCTGCACATATATGAATTGTTATATATGTAATTTCAACATCAGTAATTTTTCTTTCAACATACTTTGTCTTTATTTAATCTAGTGAATAAATTAATATTATTTTTATCTTCTGTTATTATGTTTAATAAGAAAAATCTCTTATCACTTTCTAACCCTTCTAGCCTAAGCCCTTTGTTAGCATGTGATATAACAGTTAAATTTCCACTTTTTAAATATTCTTTTACTCCACCTAAATCATTTATTATTGTTGCTCTGCTGACAAATAATGTGTCAGCTATTTTTGAGAGCGTGATATATTCACAAGATTCTCTATTAATATTTCTCTTGTTCTCTTCTTCATCTTATCACCTCAACTTCTATGTTTAAATAATACCAAGTTTTTCATAAATAAAAAAGTCAAAAGTTTTTCCCTCTTTTTTGAAAAGAAATATAATGGTTTAGTTTTTTTCACTGTGTTTTGAAATTATATAGATTAATATATAAAAGTTGTCACAACTACTTCTTGTGTCGCTTAAAATAATATATTAGAAATTATAAATTATTCAAAAACTAAAATAACCACATTTTAGAATTCAGTATACCAAAATCTAAAATGTGGTTGTTTTTATGAAAAATATTATTCCTATAGTTTAATTATAAATTTCTATAAATATTATTCCTATTTATCATAATGTTTTTTAACTGTCGCCAAAATTATTTCAACAGCTTCATCAATATCTATCTTGCTGGTATTTATGCAAAGATCAAAGTCCCTAGCATCTCCCCACTTCATGCTTGTATAGAAATTATAAAAAGAAGTTCTCTCTTTATCTATCTTTTTGACTGTTTTTGCACTTTTCTTTTCTTCAATACCATGTTCTTCAATTGCTCTTTCTCTTCTTGTTTCAAAATCAGCATGTATAAAAACATCTATTGAGTCGAATTTATCTCTTAATGCATAGTTTGCTGCTCTACCTACAAATATGCAAGACTCTTTTTCAGCTAAATCTTGGATTATGTTAAATTGTTTTAAGAATAGTTGATGACCTATTGGTAATGATGACATTGTTTGGTCGTATGAAAAATAACTCAATGTTTTGATAGGTTTTTCATCGTATTTTTCAAAAAATTCTTGGCAATAACCACTTTCCTTCGCTGCTATTGTAAGTAATTCTTTATCATAGCAAGGTATTCCTAATGCTTTAGATAACCTTCTACCGATTTCTCCTCCGCCGCTACCATATTCTCTACTTATTGTGATAATTAAATTTTTTTTCATAGCTATTACCCCTTTCTATAACTATTTATACTTTCATTATAGCAGAATTTTATTTCCAAAATAATGCAGATTTAAAAATTATTTATGTATACATTATAAAGAGTAATTTATTCTAAAAAACTTTCAATATATAAAAATCATCATAACAATATTTTATAAATATTTCTTTCTCAATTTATCAACAGAACCATTGCATCCATTTCCAACTGCAACAAACTTCCACTCTGAGCCGTTTTTGACTAAATCGGCAAAATGGAAAGCATCACATCCAGCCCCATTTTCAGCAAGTACATATTTGCATATCTCTTTTCCTGTATCTCTGTTTACAACTCTTATGTATGCGTCTTTTACGTCTGAGAAAGTCTTTTTACCAAGTCCGAAGAATTTAAATATATTTGCATATAGAGCGATTTTTTGCACCCTTGAATCTAACTTGTCCAAATCTATGTATATAACCTCGTTGTCCCCTGCTCCACCACCGACTAAATCATCTCCACTTAGTCTAACTGATTTATTTTTGCTTTCTTTTATTCCAAAGTATACGGTTTCGATATGTTTGTCGTTTGAATCTAATAAATATGCAATTGTATCTAAATCCATTCTAGTTATCCATCCTAAACCTACATCTAGATGTTTTAGTCCAACTTCTTTTTTTGTTAAATCAATAGTTTGTCCCTTGCTCAAATTAATCATAATACCCCTCCTAGCTTTTACTTGTAAATTAAATTTTTTTTACTTTTAAACTACCTTTTTCATATTAATATTCTTTTAAATTACTTATTAATTATATTGTGTCATAGTTTTTTGTTTTATGAAACAAAAATTTCCTAAAATAGAGTATTTTACCCTAATGCAACTGATAGTTGCGCAGTAGTTGGTAGAAGTAACTAGATATTTTTGATATATTTATATTAGAAAAAGGAAAGGAGATATTTACAAATGGCATTAGGAGTACAATTTATAATTAGTGTAGTATTATACATTATTATTTTGGCAATTTTTTTAGGATTACTTATACTTATTGTTCGCTGTCTTTTAAAATACTTAAAATCAACAGATGTTAGACACGAAAAAGCGATAATCAGAAAATCTTTGGGTGAGGTATTAAAAGAAAATAGAATAAGATGTAAAATGACACAAGAATTCGTATCAGAATCAATCGGTGTAAGCAGACAAGCTGTTTCGAAATGGGAAAATGGTGCCTCTGACCCAAGTACTTCAAATTTATTGGCATTGGCAAAATTGTATGGAATTTCTGCTGAAGATTTACTTAAAGAAGTTGAATAAAATATCTTTATATTAAAACTGAATATATAGATTAAAAGAGTATATCCCTAGCAACTTTGGCTGGAGATATACTCTTTTTAAGATTTTGCTATTTATAAACCATAATATATTCTTCAAAACCTGAATCTTCGTTAATCTCTTCCGATAAAATTTCAAATCCCTTTTTAATATAAAAATCAACCGATTTTTGATTTTGTTTATATACAGCTAATTTTAAATTATTAAATTTAGCATTTGCATACTCTATTAATTTTGAGCCAATCCCCTTTCCTTGCTCATTTGGTGATACAAATAATGCTCCTATAAAGTCGTCATTTAATATACTTATAAAACCTTTTATTTCTTCTCCTTCTTCATAAACATAAGTTTTCGACTGTGGTATGTATATATCTTTTACTGCATTGAAATTGTCTTGCCAGTATTTTTTTGGAATAAAGTCGTGCGCTTTTATTGTGCTTTCAAGCCAGATTTTCATAACTTTATCTATATCTTTTTGTTTTAAATCTCTAATCATACTTGCTCCTTATATTTTACTTTTTATTAATTAATTTATATTTTATCATATTCTACTTTATATTAACTCTTACACTTGCCAATGCATTTTCCTTATTCCCATCAGTATCTTTATACACTGATATATCTACATATTTAGGTATTTCACCTACTTTTATAAGCTGGTGAATCTGTGTACTTTCTTCACCTTCTTCGCTTGTTTCCATTTCTAATTCTCGCCCTTTGTCGTCAGTAACTATTATAAAGTTGTTGTGTGGATTTCCCAAAGTTGATTTAGTTGGAAGTTTTGTTTTTACTTGTATATATGTATCTGTCACTGTTATACTTTCGAATTTGTACCCTCCATCTTCTTTATTTATAGATATAGTTTTTTCGTTATTGTCGATTGCATCTATTTTAAATTCAAATGAGTATTTTGCCTTTACTTCTTTAAATAATTGTGCCAAACAATATTCTCCTTTTATACTCATATCTAATTTAAAATCCGCCTTTTCTATATCATTCTTTATATCTAAATCAATTAAAAATTGTACTTTTGCCGTATTTTCATTTATCAATTGGATTCTGGCTTGTGAATATCCGTAATTTTCTTGCTTAACTTTATTTATATATATATCCAAAAGCTCTAAGTCTATATATTTTTCTCCATCATTATAAGGTGAATCTGTAATTGATGTCTTATAAGGAGTTTCTTTAAATGGCTTGTCACACTTTAACGTCATGTCTAGATAAAGATATTTTTTGTTGTACATTGCCTTATCTATTGTCATTTCCATTCCATCATCTTTTTGAAATACATCTACCTTTGTCGCAACTAATTGATATTTTTTTAATTCTTTTTTCTCATTTTCTAACTCTGTATATAATGCTGGATCATATTCTATCTCATTATCCCCTACCCCATATCTCAGTTTGTCCAACATATTTTCAAACTCAGGTAGCCTTTTCTTAAATCCATCTGCTACTGCTGGATTTTTTATTCCTATTCCGATTATAATAATTGCTAATGAGGCTGCACTTATTATAATTCCTTTTTTCATTTTATCTTTTCTCTTCTTTTCGAGACTTCGCTTTGAAAATTTCAATCTATCTTGCATTTGTTTTTTTAATTCATCATTATTATTATCTTCTATCTCTTCGTATTTATCTAAATCTATTTTTATTTTATTAAAAATATCAAATTTACTCATCTAGTGACCTCCTATTTTAAAATATGCTTTCTTATTTTCTTTCTGCCCCTCGACAATCTGCTATGCAAGTTTGTGACATTTGTTTTATTATCGAAAGCTATTTCTTCTAATTTATCTCCACTTAGGTAATATCTTTTAAACAACTCCCTGTCTTTGTCATTTAAAAATTGTAGTAATTCTTCAATCTCCTGCTCTATCTCTAACTTTTGTAGATTTTCGTCTATATATGAAGTCTCTGTGTCTAATTCTTCACTTAATTTAGATATATATTTTCTTTTATAATCAATCGCCTTGTACTTTGCAATTGCACAAATCCAGTTCTTAAAACTGCTCTCCTTACTTTTAAATCTCTCTATATTCTCCCAAATCAGAAATAAAACATCACTCAGACATTCTTCTTCATAATTTGAAACTGGACTTATGTGATTTCTAATTACTCCTTTTAAAATGGGGGTGTATTTATCAATGAGCATTTCCATTCCCCTTTGATCACACTTTTTTATGTATTTAATAATTTTTTTATCTTCAATCGATTTGTCTTTCAATTTTGTCTCCTCCCTGTAAAAGCTTTTACATTAGTTAATACGAAATTTATTATAAGAAACTGACATTGATTTTGAAAATATTAAATTTTATATTTATTTATTCATTATATATAAACATAGAAATAACCACATCTTAGAATTCAATGTATTGAAACTCTAAAATGTGGTTTTTTATTTTAAATTTATATCTCCCTGTCGAATACAAAGTCGCTGTCTTGTAGTGATTCGTATACTCCTTTTTGGTATCCATTCCCTTTTGTTGAGAAGAAGTCGTGTGTTTTTGTTTCTGTGCTAAGTCCGTTTAGCACGATTGGATTTACTGGCGAAACTTCGAGTCTGTTGTCGTATCCTAGGTTTTCCATAGCTCTATTTGCATTGTATTTTAGGAAGTTTATGACTTCATCAGCAAGACCAGTCCCTTCATATATTGTATTTGTGTAGTTTATTTCATTTTCCATAAGTCTGTCAAATACGTCCATGACTTTTGCTTTGTACTCTTCTTGTTCTTCTTTTGAAAAATCGTCGAATATTTCCTGTGCAAGAAGTCCGATATATTTTCCGTGAAGCGATTCATCTCTAAGTATTAGTGAAATTATCTCTCCACTTGCAATCATTTTGCCCTGTCCTGCCAAGAATAATGGGTAGAAAAATCCTGAGTAAAATAAAAAACTCTCTAAAAATACAGATGTAGCCATAGACATATAAAGCCCGTATTTGTCATCTGTATTTTCGTATTGTGCTAAAACTATATCGGCCTTTTTCTGTAAAGTCGGCTCACTTTCTATCCATTCAAATATCTCATCTATTTCCGGCACACTTAAAAGCGTTGTAAATATTGATGAATAGCTCTTCGCGTGAATTTCTTCCATAGTTCCCATAAATGAAAGTACGGCTTTTCGTTGAAGGTTATCTGTCAAACTCATCATCGATGGTATTCCGTTGTTAGCTTGTTTTGTATCTAAAAGTGTCAAACCACCTAGTATTTTTTTATAAAGATTTCTCTCTTCTGGCAAAAGTTCGCTCCACACTTTTACATCTTTTGAAATTGATATTTCTTCTGGTAACCAAAACTGTTTTACGTTTTGATCCCAAAATGCCTGAGTGAAGTCGTCGTCCTCGACATTCCAGTTGACTGCCTTGTGTATATTGTTTAATTTAAATGTCATTTTATCACCTCTTTATGTTGAACACGCAAGTTGTCCATTGTTTCTCGTTTTATACTGGCATATTGCCATCCATTCTCTATCTTAAACTGAACACACTAGGCATTCATTATTTCTTTCCATCTTCGTTCTTGTATAGTAAAGACTTTTTAGTCCTTTTTTATGTGCGTAAATGTAGTATCTTGCAATATCTCTTGTTGTTTTGTCGTCTGTTACAAATAATGTTGTAGAAATTCCTTGGTCGATATGTCCTTGAATTATCGCCACCATATCGATAAGGTCTAGCATATCTATTCTGTATGCTGATTGGTAGTAAAGCATATTTTCATTAGTTAAAAACGGCATTGGGTAAATTGTAGTCGAATCTCCATAAGTTCTAACTTCAATTTGCTCAGTTATCGGCATAACGCTCGAAGTTGAATTTTGAACGTAGCTTATGCTTTGAGTCGGTGCTATTGCACTTAAATACGCATTGTAAATTCCGTTTGTTTTAACTTGTTGTAATAATTCTGTCCAATCTTCTTTTGTCGGAATATTTATTCCTTCAAATAATTTGGATACTTTTTCGCTAGTTGGCAAGAAATCTTTTGTGCAGTATTTTTTAAACAACTCGCTTTCTGGCCCTTTTGCATATTCTGAATTCTCAAATCCGCTAAATGTTTCGCCCTTTTCAATCGCTATATTCATAGATGTTTTTATTGCGTAATATCTCATCATTGCAAAGAACACATCGGCAAATTCTCTCGCTTCTTTTGATGTGTAGATTATATCTTCTCTGACTAGATATCCGTGTAAATTCATCGCTCCTAGTCCGATTGAGTGTGATGAGTCGTTTCCTTTTTTTATAGTCGGCACTTCTTCTATGTTTGTATTGTCAGAAACATATGTCAAGGCTCTAATTGCTACATCTATTGTCTTTTCAATGTCTTTATTGTCCATAACGTTGGCTATATTTAAAGAACCAAGGTTACAACTTATATCTTGTCCCCAATCGCTCACTTGCCCATAACCTTTTATATCTGATGGTGTTTGGTATTGGAAAATCTCACAGCACAAGTTAGACATTTTTATCATTCCCACGTCCTTTAGCGTATGTTGTTGGTTTGCACTGTCGATAAATACAACGTATGGATATCCAGATTCTTGTTGAGTTTGTGCAATCCTAGTTAGAAGTTCTCTCGGATTGATTTCCTTTTTCTCAATTTCATCGTCATTAGCTAATTTATCATACCACTCATCCATTTTTATTTCGTCTAGATGAACTCCGTATTTTTGGTAAATTGAATGTGGATAAAATGCATAACATTTTTCATTTTTCTCTGCAAGCTCCATAAATTTATCTGGAATTATAGCTCCAATCGAAAGCGTAGTCAGCCTTATTTTTTCGTCGGCGTTGATTTTTTTACTGTCTAAAAGTGTTTCAAAATCAGGGTGAAGTACGTTTAAATAAACTGCCCCTGCACCTTGTCTCGCTCCCATTTGGTTAAAATAGCTGAACGATTGCTCTAGTAATTTTGAAACACCCATAACTCCGCCGGCTGCTCCCTTAATTCCTTTAATAGACTCGCCAGCTGCTCTAAGTCTAGTCAAATTAAGTGCGACCCCGCCGCCTATTTTTGACAAGTGGTTTGCAGACGAAACTGCATAAGATATACCTTCACAGCTATCCTCGATATTAACTAAAAAGCAAGATACCATCTTTCCAGCCCTTGCCCTTCCTGCATTTAAAAAAGTCGGTGTAGCTGGTTGAAACTCTTGATTTATAAGCTTCTCTGCAATATCTTTAGCAAGCTTAGGATCCCCATTTCCAAGCGTCAATGCAACGATTAACACCTTGTCCTCGTAATTTTCTAATATTTCCTCCCCATCATCACTCTTAAGTGCGTAATTTTGATAAAACTTGCTTGCACTCATATAAGACTGGAATTTAAAATTCTTAGATCTTATAAAATCATATATCACCTCAATCACATACTCATCATACATATTTAAAATATCTTTTGAGTAGTAATCATTTTTAACTAAATAATCTAATCTTTCCTTTAAACTACTAAATTTCTTCGTCTTTGGCTCTATGTAATCCTCTAAATATGATTTTAGAGCTTCTTTATCTTTCTCAAGTTGAAATTTCCCATTTTCGTCCCTGATTATAACTTGGTTATTTAACTCTATATAATTCATCGAATTTCTCCTTTGTCGCCTAGTTTATATTTATAATTTCGTTTTTATCTTGCCCACAATAATTATTTATAAGATTTTTATACATTTTAAGGTTTGAAATAATAAGTGTAGAAATTTGTCTTGGGCTTAAAGTCTATATCTATATAATGTCCATTTATGATTTATACCCACATAATTTCTTTTTTAATTTATTTTTTGTATTTTTTTAAAAATAAAACACCATATATAGTATTTATGCATTTTGCATCGCACTATATATGGTGTTCATTTTGTCATATCAATTTTTATCTATGCCCCTTTTAAGAGCCCCTTTTTCATCTACATATAAGTTATTTATCACTTCATCTAAAACAGTATGTATTTTCTACATTGCGTATAAAAAATACTTTTTAGCATAATTTAAATAATTATAAATATATTTAAGTGTGTTATCATCCTTGAATTTCTCATATTTTTTAATTAATTCATCAATTCCATCTTCAAAATAAAATTCATACTCTTGTTTGTTGTCTTTCATTCTTTTTATTTCAAGTAAAAATTCATTAATTTTGCTGTAATTTGTAGATAATAATTCTACATCAATCTCTTTATTCAGCTCTGGATTTAGTAAGTATTCTTCTATTTTAAAAGCTGTTAAAGTAAACTGATCCATACTGTATAGCAAAGCATATTCCTCAGCATCTTTGTAAGACATATTTTTATAATCACTATTATTTCTTATATATGATAAAATCATTTTTCCCCCCTAATTTCCCTTTAATAATTGTAGTTATAATTAAATTAATTGTACCATATAAAGAAATCTTTATTCTAAAAATCTTTCAAAAAGGTAGATTTCTTTGAAACTTATTAGCGGAAATTATATTTTTCCACATCTTTAAAAAATTATACATTATATTAGTGATTTTATACTAATTCTTTTACTTTATCCTTATTGATTTTTCTCATCATAAATACGGCGACTATTAGTGCGATTCCTTCTGCTATTGGGAATGCCCACCAAATCATATTTTCTGCATTTGACATTTTTGTAAATACCCATGCAAGTGGCAATGCAACTATTATTAATCTAAGTAGTGAGATTATTAGTGAATGGACACCACAGCCTAGTGCTTGGAATATCCCTTGGTACGCAATATTTGCGCCTGCGAATAGATAGCCTATTGTTATTATTCTGATTGACATTATGCATAATTTTTGTGTTTGTGCTGATAATGCAAATATACCTGCAACTTGGTTTGCAAAAATTTGTAAAACTACCAAGCCAATTCCCATTATTATTAGTGTGTACATCATGCCGTAACGTATTGCTTGATTCACTCTTTGTTTATTTTTCATTCCATAGTTAAATGAGACTATCGGTATGATTGCGTTGTTTAAACCGAATGCTGCGAAAAATACAAATTGTTGTATTTTATAATAAACACCGTATGCTGTTACTGCTGCTGTTGAAACTGAGATAAATATTATATTTACACCATAAGTCATAAATGACATAAGTGCCTGCATTAGTATTGCTGGAATTCCAACTATATATATGTCTTTGATTATTCTTTTTTTAGGTTTGATATAGCGAAGTTGTCTATCTACATCGTTGTTAAATCCATAGTGGAATATCATATCTAAAATTAATGATACAAATTGCCCAATTACTGTTGCATATGCTGCCCCTGCAACACCCATTTGTGGCATTCCAAGATATCCAAATATTAAGATTGGATCTAGAACTATATTAGTCAGTGCGCCTGCAAGTTGACCGATTGTACATAGTACTGTTTTTCCTGTTGATTGTAATAGTTTTTCATAAATTGTAAATAGTATTACACCAAATGATAATATACAGCATATTCCCCAACACCGACAATTTTATCTGTATCTGGCATTGCACTTACAAAATAACTATCTACTATATTGTAAAATGCTTGAACTACCATTGATAAAATCATAGGTAAGCCCATAGTTATCATCAATTTTGATATTTTCTCTGTACCCATTTTATTTATTTCTTCTTCATCTTGTTGTGCTTTGTCTTTATAAGACATGTTTTGTTCTTTTGTTAAAATTGATGAGCCTATATGAACATCCACAGCTAACTCTCCTCGACTACTTCCCGTTTTACGTTTATCCTTTGGAACTACTTTTTCGTTTGAATTATGTTTCGTCTTATCTACTTTAGTATCCATTTATTTAACCCCCTCATTTTTCTTGGAGACTTTTGAGGAAAGCTACCATAACCTAAAAAAAATGCGCAAACCCATGATCTGGATTTACGCATTTTGCTACTCGATTCACTTTTAATTTTAGTTCAAATTTTACGAAAAAGTCAAGGAATTTTTTTCCTTAAACATAGATGTAAATCTATTAATTACACTATATCTCTAAAAGCTCCTCTAAATTATCTAATATTGCCACATGTGGGTATGATTCTAAATTCTTCCTTGATGTTGTGCCAGTTGTCACGCCGACAAAATCTATATTGGCGTTTTGTGCCGCTTTTGCATCTATATAACTGTCTCCGATATAAATTGGAGATTCGCATTTCATCATTTCTATCATTTTAAATAATCCCTCTGGATTTGGTTTATAATTTTCAACATGTTCTGTTCCTATTATAAAGTCAATTAATCCTCTACATCCTAGATTTTCAAATACGTCGTTTATTCTCTGTCCCCAACGAGATGAAACTATTCCAACTTTTTTGCCCCTATTTTTAAGTGTTTCTAAAACGTTTCTTGCTCCACCTATAAAAACTGTATTTGGAACTGTTATTTCATCTGATTTTTCTTTTTGATATTTTTTAAATAAATTTATACCCTCTTCTGAGTCATCACCTGTCAAAATTGTATATGACTCCCCTATTGGTATTCCTATTGTATTTATTATATCTTGGCGAGTTGCCTTTTTTAAATTCATTTTTTCAAGTGCATATGTGAAACTGTCCACTACTGGGTCTGTTGCATCTGCTAATGTATAATCAAAATCAAATATATAAGCATCGTAATTTTTCATATTCTTCTCCTTATTGTCTTATCTCCTATTCAATTAAAAACTTCTTATTTATTATTTAACTAGAAATAATTTAAAGGTATAGTAAAAAGTCACCCCCAAAACTCCTACAAGCATAACTGGCGTAAACCACCACCCCATTTTAGTTGCTGAAATTGAGCAATATGTTATATAAGAAAAGCTCATAACTAAGATAAGTTTATCTAATAAAACCATATTCATAGTATAATTAAACACTATACCTTTGTTTTTATCTGTAATTTTGACCGGCACATTCCACAATCTTGGAAAGAACATTGTAACAGTCAGGAGTATATATAATGCTACATTAACTATAACAAGTATTATTATCGATTCTTTTCCTGACCAGCCATCTATTTGTCCTTCTAAGTTAAAATGTGATGGTATTTTGCTCGGCAACTGCGGATATAAAACAGCAGTATATACAATTTGTGCTAACAGCAAAATAAAAGTTACTATTTCTAGTGTTTTTTGAAATTTATTGTACGGTAGGTTAAACATTTCGCTCCCCCCTTATTTATTACATTATAGCACTATCTAATATATTTTATGTTATATTGAAGTGATTAATTTAGATAACTACATTTTCTTCAAGAATTGGGTTTTCATGTTATAATTTAAGTATAAGAAAATTTATATTTTAAAATACCTTAAAGTCTTATTTTCTTATATCATATTTGTGTAAATTAAGGAGGTTCATCCTATGAAACAATCTATTCTTGAAGTTATAAAAAGTAGACATTCTGTCAGGACTTATAGCAATAATCCGATAGATGAAAGTATTATAGAAAAAATTCAAACTTATATCGATAGTGTTACAAATCCATTCAACAAGAAAATTCAAATTAAACTTTTAAAACCAGACGGATATCACAACGAAAAGCTGGGTACATATGGCGTTATCAAAAATCCAAGTTATTTCTTGGCTGCTTATTGTGAGGATAAACCCCTTACACTCGAAGCACTTGGTTATACTTTTGAAAAAGTTATCTTATATTGTACTTCACTTGGACTTGGTACAGTTTGGCTTGGTGGAACTTTTAATAAAGGGAAATTTGCAAAAGCTGTTGAACTTAAAGATGGATATGTTCTACCGGTTGTATCACCTGTTGGGTATGAAGGTGGCAGAAGAAGTCCAATAGGATTTTTAATTGGAAATAACCACAACAAAAGAGATTCATTTAGTTCATTATTTCACAAAGACGATTTTTATACCCCTCTTACAAAAAAAGATGCGGGAATTTATTCAGATGCATTAGAGGCAGTTCGTCTTGCTCCATCTTCACTAAATTGTCAGCCATGGAGAGTTGTACTAAATGATGATGGACTTCATTTTTACAGCACTAAAACTAAAGATATAAATAAAATAGATATGGGAATCGCTCTTTGCCATTTAGATAGTGTATTTGAGGAACAAATGGTAAAAGGAAGATTTAAAATATTGAATCCAAATATAAAAACAGATTATGAATACGTGATTTCATGGATTCCAGACATGTATTTTTAAAAAATAAGTATAATTTTATATTAAAAAAGAGGTTATCTGGATATTGATAACCTCTTTTGATAATTTAATTGTAAATATATTAAATTTTTTAATTTTATTTTATCTATAAACTTTTATTTTGCTAATGCTAATTCTTTGTTTAGTATTTCATCTTTTCTATTTAATAAATCGTCGTCTAAAAGTTGTTCTTCTATATTTTCAAAGCCGATACGTTTTATTATTTCTTCAAAACGCTCACCTTTTATACCTTGATCTTTATATAGTAAGATTGCTTTTTCCATAACGTCTAGAACTTCTTCTTGTGTTTTAAAAATTGTAGTTAGTGGTTTCCCTATAGAGATTTTTTTTCCCCATCTACCACCTATATAAAGTTTGTATCCCGGTGTACCTTCATCGACTACACCAAATGGACATTTTCCGACACAACGTCCGCAATTATTACATATATTTGTGTCTCTAGTTATTTTTTTATCCACAACTTTACATGCATCCATTGGACATACTTGTTCTATTTTACACTTTTTGCATCCTTTACATTTATCTAAGTCATGAGTTGGAATTAATTGACCTACAATCCCCATATCGTTTAGGTCTGGTTTCATGCAGTTATTTGGACATCCGCCTACTGCCATTTTAAATTTATGTGGTAGAGCTACATCATTATAGCCTTCAAAAAATCTATGGTGCATTTCTTCAGATATTGCAAATGAGTCAAGTCTACCGAATTTACAAGTTGTCGCCTTACATGATACAATCGGACGTATTTTCGCCCCTGTCCCACCAGTTTTTAGGCCTTCTTTTGCTATGTAATTTCTAAAATCGTCAATTTTGTCAAATGGTATCCCTTGAACTTCTATAGATAATCTTGTTGTAAATGTTATATTTCCATTTCCAAATAACTCTGCCGCTTCTGCAATACATCTATGTTGAGCTGCAGTTATTTTACCATTGACTGTTAATACTCTTGCTGAAAAATTGTCTGTTCCTTTGTTGTTCAAAAATCCTAGTCCTTTCACTCTTTTCTCTTCTTCTGGGCTAATTGTTAATGATGACATATTTATCCTCCTTAAATAAGTATATTCTCATTTTAATATGTAAATTTATTATTTTGATTGTTTACTTAAATGTCGGGTTTTTATTAAATTATGTCGATACCATTTACATATTTTAATGACTCTCTTATCAATTATTTTATCACTTGAATATCCATTTGAAAAGTGATATTATCTTATCATTATTATATAACAATTATAGGTAAACCAAGCAATTGATGGGTTGCCTATCTTTACTTTATATAAAAAATCAATTATATAAGGAGGAATACAATGCCGATTTTTGATGATTTACATGGAAATTTAAACGACGACTTTTTAGCAGATGATCCAGATAATTTGAAAAATCTATTTATAATAAATAATGCCGTAAGTTGTGTAAACAAAAGTGTTGAAAATGTATATATCCCTAGAAATGTTAAATCTATTCCATATCTAGGATTTTCGGACTGTATAAATTTAAAATCACTTCATCTACCAGACAATATATCTAATGTTGAAAGAGAGGCATTTTCTAATTGCGAATCTTTAAAAGAAATTGTCTTTTTAGGAAGTATGAAAGAACTTAACAAAAAACTTTTTGCTGGGTGTAGCTCACTTTCTGAAGTAATATTTCCAGATATGTTAGAAACTATCTCTGATGAATGTTTTTTAAATTGCACAAATTTGAAATATTTAAGTCTACCAGAAAGTTTAAAAACTATTGGAAAATACGCATTTAAAAATTGTAACAATTTATCTGATATATATTTGTCAGATGATATTGAAAATATAAATGAAGGGGCATTTTTTAAATGTAGCCACTTAAAAAATGTAGCTCTTTCTCCAAAGTTAAAAGTTTTAGATACGTATTTATTTGGATATTGCTCAAATCTAGAAGAAATTGATATTCCAGAAAGTGTGGAACTTATAAACGATTTGGCATTTTTTAATTGTACTGATTTAAAAAATGTGAAATTTTCACCTAATATCTCGTCAATAGGCTCACGAACTTTTTCAATGTGTATGAATTTGAGAGAGGTTGATTTGCCTGATTCAATTTTATCAATAAAACAAGGTGCTTTTTCAAACTGCCTTAAATTAAAAAAAGTCAAACTACCTAAAAATTTAAAATCTATTTCATCTGGAATATTTGCCAACTGCAAATCACTAAAAGAAATTGAACTTCCAGAAAAGGTGACTTACATAAAAAATACAGCATTTTTAGGTTGCACAAATCTAAACAAAATAAAATTAAATCATGGGTTAAAATTTATTGGTTCTAGAGTATTTTGTGACTGCATAAATCTTGAAGAAATAACTCTTCCAGAAACTATCCAAAATATCGAGGAATATGCATTTAGAAGTTGTCTGAATTTGAAAAAAGTTGTTATACCACAGACAATAACATCAATAAGCGAATTTGCTTTTGAAAACTGTCCAAACTTAACAATCTACGGAAAGAAAAATTCGTACGCACATTGGTATGCAAACCAAAACAAAATACCTTTTAGAGTTATGTAAATTTTACAATTTATATTTTAGTTTCCCCAGTCGTAGGAATAAAACCTACCGATTGGGGTGTTTTTATAAAAAATTCATGGCGCAGACGACTTCATTCGTTATTTAAATTAAAAAAGGTGTGAAGCAATATAGAAAATTAGTTTAATCTATATTGCTTTACACCATTAAAAATTTATATATAAATTTTTCGGTAGCTATGTCTATAGCATTTATTTAATTAATGTTTAAAAGTTTCTGCTATAAATGCTTCTATTTCTTGTGCTGTTCCAAGTTCTAACACTTTTTCTGAGAATACTTTCATATCAGCTTGGCTCACAGAGTTTATTAATTTTCTAGCTGGTAATATTGAGATTGGACTCATTGAGAATTCATCAAGACCAAATCCTAATAATATTGGTATCATTCTTTGATCTCCTGCTGCTTCTCCACACATTCCTGCCCATTTACCTTCTTTGTGTGCATTTTCTATAACCATTTTTATTAATCTTAATACTGCTGGATTGAATTGGTTATATAAGTAGCTTATTTTTTGGTTCATTCTGTCTACTGCACAAGTATATTGGATTAAGTCATTTGTTCCTATTGAGAAGAAGTCCACGTGTTTTGCAAGTACGTCTGATATTACTGCTGCTGATGGCACTTCTATCATCATACCAACTTCTACGTCTTTTGAATAAGCTATGTTTTCTTTATCTAACGCTTCTTTTACTTCTTCACATACTGCTTTTGCTTGTAATAATTCTTCTAATGAAGATATCATTGGGAACATTATTCTTAATTTTCCATGAACACTCGCTCTATATAAAGCTCTTAATTGAGTTGTGAATATTTCTTTTCTGTCTAGGCAAAGTCTGATTGCTCTATATCCTAAGAATGGGTTCATCTCTTCGTCCATTTCTAAGTAGTCAAGTTTTTTATCTCCACCTATATCTAAAGTTCTTATTACAACTGGTTTTCCGCTCATTCCTTCAAGTACTGCTTTATAAGCTTCGTATTGTTCGTCTTCTGTTGGGAAGTCTACTCTGTCCATATATAAGAATTCTGTTCTATAAAGTCCAACACCTTCAGCGTCGTTTTTAATTAAACCATCTACATCGTTTGGAGTTCCTATGTTTCCTGCTAATTCAACATGTTTTCCGTCAGTTGTAACAGAGGGTTGTCCTTTTAATAATTCTAATGATTTTTTATAATCTTCGAATTCTTTTTTCATTTGTGAGTATTTAGCTATTGTTTCTTCGTCTGGATTTACTATTACTTCTCCAGTATCTCCGTTAAATACAACAAAGTCCCCGTCTTTTATTTTTTGTGTAGCATCTGTTAGTCCAACTACTGCAGCAACTTCTAAAGTTCTTGCCATTATAGCTGTATGAGAAGTTCTACCACCGATATCAGTTAAGAATCCTAATACTTTCTTTTTGTCCATTGTAGCTGTATCTGATGGAGTTAAGTCGTGTGCAACTAAAACTACTTCATCTTCTAATGCAGCTAAGTCTACTATTTTTACACCTAGTAAGTGTCTTAATATTCTGTTTGTAACGTCTTTTATGTCAGCCGCTCTTTCTCTCATATATTCGTTGTCCATAGCTTCAAACATTCCAACGAACATCTCTTTTATTTCGTTTAGTGCAAAGTCTGCATTGACATTTTCAGTTTTTACTTTGTCCATTGTAGAGCCTAGTAGTTCAGGATCTTCTAAAACTAATAAGTGTGACTCAAATATTTGTGCCTCTTCTTCACCTAATTCAACTTTTGCTTTATCTCTTACTTTTTCAAGTTCAGTTTTTGATATAGCTACTGCCTCGTTTAATCTAGCTATTTCTGTTTCTACGTCTGATATCGATTTCTTTTCTATGACTAATTCATTATGCTCTAATACTAACGCTTTCCCAAGTACTATACCTGGTGATGCTGCTGTTCCTTTAAACATCTTTTTTACTCCTCCTAAAATATACCCTTACTTCTTTTTATTATTTATTATTTTCCATTTTATTTTAACTTCTTTTAGATAGTTTGCAGTTTGATTTTTAAAAACCTGGGTTTCCCCAGGTTTTATATTGTATGTGGCTTTTAATATTATTCACCAAATCCGCTTTCGATTAATTCTACTAATGCGTCAACTGCTGCTGCATCATCTGCACCTTCAGCTTTAACAACTATTTCTTCACCTTGACCTAAACCTAAGCTCATTATTCCCATGATTGATTTAGCATTTACAGTTTTTCCTTTAGCTAATACTTCTACTGTTGAAGTGAATTCAGATGCTTTTTTAACGAACATCCCTGCTGGTCTAGCATGTAATCCTGTTGCATTTTTTATTACTACTGTTTTTTCCATTTTGTACCTCCTAATTAATACACATAAAAACTTATATAGGCATTTTTCTTAAACTTTGATTTTTAAAATCGTTTAGTAGTTTATTTGTTATCGCCTTTTCATTTTTTTCTTTTTTATTTAACAAAATAATGGATTTATTTTCATTATTTTCATAATCGAAATTAATTGAGTCAATTTGTGAATTGACTGAGTCTATAACCTTTGAAAAATCGTATAAATTCAAAACGTCTATATTATTTTCCTCAAGTTTTCTTTCATATATACTGTAAAAAATATCTTTATATGTAAATTCCTTTTCTAAATGAAACATATCCCCAAGTTGTGGTATGATTTCTTCTAATAAAACTCTTAGGCTTGGTTTTCTCCTTATTTTTAAGATCTTGCATATGTATTCTATCGTTTTTATATCTATGTTACTTATCAAATTAAAGCATGTCTCTTCGTCATATATAAAATCTGCATTAAAGAAATACTTCACCCCATCGTATCTTTTAAATACTTTCATTGTATCCATATATCCAAGTTTGAACAATGTCTCCATATGATCTTTGTCCTTGTTTAGAGAACCTCCCAAAACCATCGAAGGTTTTATCACTGTTAGATTTAAATCTACATATTTTTGCAAACTTTTATCTCCTGCGGCATCATTCGATAATCTAATTACTATTATATCATTATATCCTTTATTCGCCAATAACCCAACTGGCGTATTATCTGATAAAAAGCCATCTAGATAACGTTTATCTTCAAATTTATCTAATTGAAATATAGGTAAGCTCGAACTTGCGATTAAATAATCTACCAATTTCCCCTGCGGTATGTCCTCTTTCATCAAGTGTTGTGGGATGATTTTTTTGTCTAAGTATACTGTTACTAATCCAAAATCTTTTGATGAATTTCTTATTTTTTCTTCGTCTATATTTTCTTTTAGTAAATTTTTAAGAGGAGTTATATCTATTCCTTCGTTTTTTCTAGCTTTATTCATAAGACCTATGACTACATTTATATCTTTTGCCTTAAACTCCACATTTTTATATTTTTCATAGAAGTCTTCTTCTATGTCCATAAAACTTTTATAATCCCTATTTAACCAGATGTCTTTCATTATTTCATAGTCCCCCTGGACTATAAATGCTGCATTTAATGCCCCAATTGAAGTTCCAACTACCCCGTCGAACTCGACACCTAATTCTTTTAAAGCTTTATAAGCCCCTAATTGGTAAGCACCTTTAGTGCCTCCCCCTTCTAATACTAAACCTTTCATTTACATCACCTAATTTTTAAGTTTTAATCCAAATTAGTGTCATGATTTAAATTTAAAGATTTTTTAATTATTTCCTCTATTATATTTTCTATGAAATCGATTTTATTTTCAAGGTAATGTTTTTCTTTTAAGAGCGAAATATTTTTGTCTTGTATTTCCATAACGTTTTCACAAGTTGTTATTTTAGTTAAATCGCTTGAAATTACTAATTTTTTTGAAGTACTTTCTAATTCATTTATTATAGATAGTTTTTTTCTTGAGAGGAATATTATTTCTTTTGATAATGACTCTATTTTTTTGTAATTTTCATCTTTAAAAATCTTTAATTTCATAACTCTATTCGGATAATAATCGAATATTTTTTTGCCCATTTCTTTACCTATTATCTTAAAATATTTATCGTATACTTTTGAATTTAATAGCCCGACTAAGTATTCATATGAAAATTCATCTTTGTATTTTTCTTTTATAAAAAATGAATACACATCTGCACTTCCATAGCTATTATCAAAGTCTATCGCAAATCTGTTGTTTCTAGACTTATATGGATACATTATTTTTGTCTGCTCAAATAGGGATTTTTCTCTTCCCCACTGAAGTTCGTACCATTTTCGGCTATTTCGTATACATTCTCTCCTGTTTTGGAGCTTTTGTTTATATGGCATAAAGTAATTATCTATAACAAATGGATGGTCCTGTTCTGTTTTTATGTCGTTTGAATATATCAATTTATAATTTGAATTATCAATTATGTACTTTTCGACATTTGTATTTTTAATCCAGTTTTTTAGTAGATTTTTGTCTATTTTGCTTATATTTTTGTCGTCTTTATTTACGACGAATGCCTTGTCGCAACCTGTGATTATCCCCTGAAAACTCTCACCTATTTCATCTAAAAAATATTGACACTTATTTTGGATTTTGTTATAAAATTCGAATTCTACCTGGTCTAGCATTAACCAATCTTCCCCAAGTGACTCGATATTTACCATGATTTTTTTAAAATTATCTTGTTTTAAATATAATCCTAAGTTGTCTATTTTCTTTATATTGATATTTTCATCTATTATTTTATAGTATTGTATGTATTTATCTTTTTTATTTTTATGCTCAAACACTACGATACAACTTGCAATTCCTAGGCTTGAGAATAAATTCGCACCTAGAAAGTCAACTATATTGTCTATCTTGGCATTGTCTATCATGTATTTTCTAAGATACTTTCCAGATGGACTCTGCATAAAATACCTCGGTGTAATAATCCCTGATTTTCCATCTTCTTTTAATAAATCCAGTATTCTTTTATAAAAGCAAAAATAAAGATCCCCTTTGTTTTTATATACATCACCAAATTCCTTGTATAAAAATTTTTTATATTCGTTGTCTAAAAGCTTTTGACCAATGTATGGCGGGTTGCCGACAATATAGTCAAACTTTTTTATAGAAAAGACTTCGCATAAGTCTGTTTTTAAGCTGTCAGCACAAAGTATATTGAGATTTTTCTCGTATTTATCAAATAAAATCTCGTCTAGCTCGTCCTCACTAATTAGAAATTTATCTTTATAAATTTCGCTAAGCTCATCTTTTAAAATATTCATAATTTGTCTTTTAAATATAAATAATGCATCTTCGTCTGTGTCTACTGCAAAAATGCAGTTTTTTATAATATGCAGACTTATATCTTCTGATGAAATAAAATCTCTTCCATATTTCACCCTTAAATTATCTATATTTTCCAAAAACTTTTTGTGAAGTATTTCATATGCACTTATTAAGAAATTTCCACAGCCACAACACATATCGAGCACCTTTGGATACGGCTCATCTACTACATCGTGTTTTTGTATTGTCTGCTCTAATATATACTCCACAACAACGTATGGCGTATAATAAATCCCCTGATTTTTTCTCTTTTTAATATCTAAATTATTCTCATACCTCTTTGAAACTTCAAAACTTTCTTCCATAGTCGCCCCCCATCAAATAAATTTAAACGAAATCACTACTACTTAAACTAAAAGTTAGTCCTGTAAATAATTATATAGTTATATTTTGATTTCTGCATGTAAAAAAGCCAAATTTAGATTGATTTTTATCTAAATTTGGCTTTAGAGTATTGCTAATTTTATTTGATTTTGTATTTAAGCTAGTTAATTATATCTGGTTATACATACTCTCCCCTAGGATTTCTTCAAACTTGTCGTATGCATTGTGGACAAGCATGTGATAAAGTGTTCTCAATAAGTCTATCGCTACGTCTCCGTTGAAGTCTTGTGATAGTGAGACATAAGGAATTTGGACTAAAAGCTCGTCATTTCTGTTTAGTACAAATTTTTCTACATTATGTATACCGTTTAATTCATTTATTAATTTAATTATTATGTCTTTTTTGGACTCGTCTGCTACTTTCCCGAAAAATATCGTAATTGTAGTGTAGGCAGATTCGTCTAGTATTATGCCTAATAAAAATTTGTTGTTTTTGTATTGTTGTAGTGATCTGAAAAACACCATTTTTTCGTTTTTCACCACATCAAAAATCTGCGACATTTGATTTTTTCTCAAAGATTCTTCAATTAAAATTTTCTTTATTTCTAAATCAGCCATATCTGCACTTCCTTTTTTATTTTTTGGCATCTATATAAGTTAATATCCCTTGTGCTATACCTTTCGCTAATTCATTTTGGTAATTTTCGTCTTTTAAATTTTTCTCCTCACCAGAGTTACTTAAAAATCCACATTGAATATATATAGAAGGCATACTGTTATCTCTCAATACACTCATATTGTATGTATTTGTTCCTCTGTTTTCGGCTTTTACAAACGCTACTATAGAAGTTTGCATAAGACTTGCAAAGTCAGCCGAGCCATTTTTGGAATCTTTGTGGTATATAGTTTCTATTCCTGTGGCTTTTCCTGTAGTCTCAGCAGCCATATGGATAGATACAAATACCTCAGCATTTTGACTTTCTGCTAGAGATTTTCTTTCGTCTGGGCTCATGTAGACATCATCTTGTCTAGAGAGTATTACGTTGATATCTTGTTGTTTGTTTAACTCTTTTGCTACTTTTTTTGCAATTTCTAAGTTTAGTTCTTTTTCTTTTACTTTGTCATTTGTTATATATCCTGTTTCGTTTCCGCCACAACCGGCATCTATAAATACATTGTGTCTAACTTGTAGAGTTGCTTCTTTTTCGTCACCTACGTCGTATTGCTCGTCGGTGTTTACGTTTGAAGTGTCAATGGCTCCACCTGTCAGAGAATTTTTTAGTGATATTACATTTGGCCAAATAGTACTTACGAAATTGTATGTTTTCTTTCCTATAAATCCTACAACAGAAATCAATATGATTAACCCTACTAAAACTATTAGTTGTTTTTTCCTTTTAGTTGATGATTTTTTTCTATGTAAACCTTTTTGTTTTTTGTTTTTTCGCGGTTGTGTAGGCCTTTGTGCCGTCTTTGTCTGCGGTCTTCTATTTTGAGTATTTGTTTTATTACCTTGATTTGAGGTAGTTCTTGGATTATTTGTTCTTTTCTTAGTCACTGAATTCACCTTTCCATTTTAGGTTAAATTTATATGCCCTAAATTAAGTCAATTCTGAGCATATTTTACATTATATATTATAAGGTAATTTTATCATTAAGAAAGGCTTTTTTCAAATATTATTAACAATTTAATCCTCTTTTACTCATAATATCCTAAAATTTTTATATATCGCTTTTCACCTTGTTTTTGGCTAAGAGGAAAGTTGTATAAATCATATGTGTGTTGGCATACTAAGTAGTCGATTAAATACCCTCCATCTAAAATAACATCTGTGATTATCATGTTGTGATATGCTAAGTCATTTTCGTATATAAGTTGTACAATATCTCCTATTTGCAATTCGTTATATGATACTTCCACAGCATATATCCCAAAGTTTTGGGTGTCTTTTGTGTTGTTTTTTGTGATGTATTTGTAAAAAGGCTCGGCGGCTGTCCATGTAGGAGTTCTGTTCATATCGCTATACCAATACCACTGTTTTAATATATCATTTCCATGATGATCAAAAGGTATACCTCCTTCATGTAGACATTGTGACACAAAATTAGTACAGTCCCCTCCCCATTTTTCATAATCTTTGTAGTTTGGGTTTCTGTCTTGTGCCCAATCAGTAGCGTATTTCACCGCCAATTCTCTATTATATCGGACAAACATTTTTTTCACTTCCTCAAAATTTAATATAAAAATATATTTTTCAAAGCATAATCGCTTAGAATATTCTTTATTTTTTTAAATGATATTGTAAATTCAATTAGATTGCAGACTTGACTTGTTAATTCAAAACTCGATATGCAGATTACTAAATCTCTACCATTAAAATAGAAAACTGGATCTTCACATATATAGATAGATTCCATCATCAACTCATATAAATCATAAGTTATGTGGCTTGTATAATTATCCAAAATCTCGTAAATCTCTTCCATTATATAACTTTGGATTATTTTTTCATAATCAACATCTTCTTTAAAAATATCTTCTAAGGTAATCTTTTTCATTAAATCAAAATCGTAATTATAGCTGTAGATATTGCTTATGTCAGTGAGTCCAATAATTTGAGAAAACTCCATAGGAATGCTGACAATATTTCCTCTATTAAATGCAACGTTGTATTCCGAAATAACATTTATATTTCCAATTATTATTTCATCACAATAAGTGTAGATAACCACTTCTTCAAAAATGCTTACCTCGTTTAATATTGATTTATTTACCTCTTGTGCAAATTGTTGAATCTCTTCGCCTTCATCATCCACCTCGATTTTCGGATAATTTAAGAAAAACCTCATATTTTTTACCTTTTTATCTATTAATCCGCTCGTAATATTTACCATACCAATTTCCTCCAATTACCTCTATAATAGTAAATTTTATGAATCAGAAACATAGTATATTCTATAAAACGCAAAAAAGACCACGTAAAACAACTATTCTTTTTATTTCGAATAGAAGTTTTGTGGTCTTCTTCACAATATAATTATTTAATGTAAAAAATATTTATTATCCGATAATTCTTCTAGCAGTTACGTATCCTTTTACGTAATATGAAGAATATAAGTTTTCGTATTTAACACTTTTTCCAGGACTTGGAGCATGGATAAATTGTCCGTTTCCAACGTACATTCCAACGTGGCGTATTCTGTTTGTTCCACTGTTGAAGAATACTAAATCTCCTGGTTGTAAGTTGCTTTTGCTTACATATCTACCGTTTGATGCTTGAGCAGCAGAACTTCTATTAATAGTTATTCCAGCTGCATTTTTGTAGCAGTAGTACATAAGTCCTGAACAGTCAAATGAGTTTGGTCCACTAGCTCCATAAACATATGGTTTACCAACTTGTCTTTTTACCATATTTACAACAGCTTGAACTTTTGCATTTGTGCTTGTTCCTGTATTTGTATTTGTATTTCCTGATGTAGTTCCAGAAGTACTTCCTGAAGTTATACTAGATGAACTTCCTGCTGTTATTGTTAAGTAACTTCCACTAACGCATCCTGTTGTTCCATTAGCTAATTTAACTTCATACCAACCATTGCTGTATTGTTTTAGTATTCCTACTACATTTCCTTTTTTAACACTAGATTTCGCGCTGTAAGATGTAGATGGTCCACTTCTAACGTTTAATGATGTCGCATTAACTTTACCAACTTTAGTTATAGTTGAGTAACTTTGTACTACATAAACACCACTTTGTATATTTGTGTTTGTGTTAGTATTGTTATTAGTTGTTCCACTATTAGTACTTCCTGTTACTTTTACATAAGTTGGTGAAACATATCCTGTTTTTCCTGTAGCAGTTGTAACTTTGTGCCAACCTGTGCTAGCAGTTTCATGTATAGTAACATTGTGTCCTCTTGATAAAGTTGTTACTATAGAGTATGCTGTGCTTGGTCCAGATCTAACATTTAGTGATGATGCAGTAACTGTAGCAGTTTTTTTAGCAGTTGCTGTAGTTGTGTTATTGCTTCCAGTATTTTCAGATACTTGCCCATCAACTTTTATGTATTTGTTGCTTGCATATCCAACTACTCCTGCTGAAGTTTTTATTTTATACCAGCCAGTAGCGCTATCAGTATCAGTTATAGTAACTGATTGGCCATTTTTTAAAGCTCCTACGATTGAGTAAGAAGTAGATGGTCCCTTTCTAATATTTAAAGAACTTGCTGTAACTGTTCCTGTTTTTGATGATATTGTTTGAGTTTTATATAATGAAGTTGTATCTGTATTTTCGTTTTTTGCTGCGTCTGCTGTTGTTGTTTGCCCAGCTAAAGAAACAGATGTTGCAACCATTCCTAGAGCTAATGCTTTTGATAGTGTCGTTTTTGTTTTCTTTTCAGTAAACATGATTTGTGACACTCACCCCCTAATATTATAAATTTTATTTCCTATTTATTCTAACATACTTCAAAACTTTTTTCTACAAAGCCAGGTAATTTATAGTTAGTTTTTGGCTTTTTTGGTAAATTTTTTTACATGTTTTATTCTACTTTTTCTTTTTAATTTAAAGTAGAAACCAAATTTATTCGATTTTAAATTTATTTTAAGTTAAATTCATTTTATTTTTTAATAAATTTACATACACAAATTTAAAACTAAGTTTTTGGCTGTTTAGGGGTATGATTCTTACTTTTCCAAATCAAAATCGTCACTATCAAAGTAATTTATTAAAACTAATATAGTTTATCTAGAGAAGAAGTTTTTTATACTTCCTTCTAAAACTTTAATTTCTTCTACTTTAAATAATTTTATACAAATTGCATATACTACAACTCCTAATAAAATCGCTCCACCTAAAGACGCACATTCTCCTATAAACGATAATCCTAACATTGTAACTAAAGCGTCGTAAGTAAATAATACTACTATCGACATAGCAATTGATGCAATTATAGATTTTATAAGAACTTGTGCTACTGCTCTACCGTTAAATGAGCCGACCTTTTTTCTAAGGCTGAAGAACATCAGAACTACTGTAACCATGTATGAGATACTTGTCGCCATCGCAAGCCCCATATAACTAAATGGTTTTATAAATAATAAGTCTAGTATTATATTTATAATTACAGCGATTGATGAATTTATCATTGGCGTTTTTGTGTCTCCCAATGAGTAAAACCCTCTGCTCAGTATTTCTTTTACTGCATATCCGATTATACCTATTGCATAAAATCTAAGTGCGTTTGAAGTCATAAGAGTTGATTCGTGGCTGAAACTTCCTCTTTCTAATAAAACTCTTACGATCGGCTCTGCTAATAATATCGCTCCGAATACTATCGGTACAACGACTAAGATTATGCAGTTACTCGATTTAACCATTATCTTTTTGAAGTTTGTTATGTCTTTTTCGTTTACAAACTGAGATAATTTCGGATAAATAACAGTAATTAAAGATGTTACGAAAATAGCAACGACAAAGTCGTTAAGTCTTGATGCGTAGTTAAGAGCTGATAATTTACCATCACCTAAAGTACTCGCAAGCGCCTTATCGACATATACATTAAGCTGACTCATCGCAACCCCCATCATCATAGGTATACTTAATTTAATCATTTTGATGATGGATTCGTCTTTTATATTCATATAAAAGCTGTATTTATATCCTCTTTTATACATGCAAGGAAGTAGTATGATAACTTGGACAAAAAGACCTACTAATGCTCCAATCGCCAAGTAATAACTTCCGTATTTTACACTTATAAATATCGCGCCTATTATGATTAAGTTGTAGACAACGCCTACAATTGACGCTGGCAAATAGCTGTCCTTCACTTGTAAGAAGGATGACTGAATCTTGTTTAAAGATAAGAATAATACACCAAACATCATAATACGCAAGAATTTTACTGCTAGTGCGAATTTTTCTCCAGTAAATCCAATCGCAAAGATTTTGATTATTTCGGATGCAAAAATTATCCCTAAGATTGAAACTATTATTGAAAATACTGATAAAATATTTAGTATATTATTTGTAAATTTAAGCGATTCCTCTTCGCCGAGACGCTCTTTCGTGTCGTAGTACATCGGTATGTACATCATGTAAATTACAGAACCGACAATAGATATAATAAGCCCTGGGATATTTAGAGTAAGTACAAATACGTCCGCAACCATACTTGTTCCGTAGAAATTCGCAAGTATTGTCTCTCTTAAAAATCCAAGTACTCTAGATAACAAAGTCGCCACCATAATTATAACTGCATTCTTCGCAGTCCTAGACATCAGCCCCACCTCCTAATAATGTTTGTTTTAAATTTATAATTTAGCAAATTAATATTAAGTTAATTTAAACAAATAAAGGGGATATAAAAATCTCTAAGTATTTTTATATCCCCCACTTATGTTTATAAGTTATAATCAGCTTATTTTATAAATTTTACTAAACCTGTTTCATAGCTTATAATCAGTTTATTTGATAATTTGTGACTTACTTGCTAATTTATTTTATAAAATTATTTGCTAGCTTGTAAATCGCTGTATTTGAAATCTTGTGTCGAACTAAGTACTACACTATTACGTCCAATTTGTTTTATTGATATTGTGTCTAAGTTGTCTATTTTATCGACTTCTAAAGTATTTTCGTCTATGAATTTTTTATCGACTTGTTTGTCGTTTAGGTAAACTCTACTGTTTGTAGTGAAGTTTTCTCCATGTATAATCATTTTATTTCCTTTAGTTTCGATATTGTTGATTACGATGTCTTCTACTCCCATTTTAAGAGTGTTTTTCTTTGCTTTTTCGTCATCATTTATGTAGTATGATTTTCCGAATAAAACATCGTATTCTATAAGGTCTTGCATTTTTGAGAATTCTGGATCATCTTTCATATATGTGTTGAATCTCTCCATTGGACCGTATTTTAACCCTGCTTCTTTAAACATTAATGAACTTAATTCATAAGATTCTATTTCATCTATATCGTATTTTTCTATGTCGAAGTTAGCATAAAATGCAAATGGGGCTTTGTATTTATCTAAATAAAAATCGTCATCTTCAAATATTTTAAGCTTTGGCATATGGTCAGAGTAGAATAAGATTATTGTGTCTTCGTCTCTTTTGTTTACCATATCTACTAGTTCTCCAATAAAGTCGTCAGTTCCTTTTATTTGGTTGACATAGTAGTACATTTGGTTTAGAACTTTTTGGTCTAATGTACCTGATACTTTTATTGGGAAGTCGTAGTTTTCAGCATCTGTAGGATAACTACTGTGACCTTGAACGCTGACTGTATATACCAAGTCTGAGTCTTTTGTAGAATCTAATGCCTTTTCGATATATTTAGTTAAGATTACGTCTTTTACCCATTCTCTTTCGTTTAATTCGTAGTTGCTCATGTATTCTTTTGATGTAAAATCGTCAAATCCAAGTTTTGCATAAGCGTTGTTTCTTCCGTAGAAGTTACCTTGGAAGTTGTGGACTGCATGAGCTTTGTATCCTTCTGATTTTAGTGTTGTTGCTACAGAGTTATAGTATTTACTCTTAAGTATTGTGTTGTATGGGATTTCTCCAGGTGTAAGGTAGTCGATGTTGTTTCCTGTCATAACTTCAAACTCTGTTCTTACTGTTCCTCCTCCTGTTGTCGGAGCACTTGCCATCCCATGAGTAAATGTCTGTGTTAACTTTCTGAAGTTTGGTATTGGGTCTTCGCTGTATTTGATTCCCTTTACTTCAGTAGGATCCATAAACGCCTCAAGCTGAACAAATAGTATGTTTGGCTTTTTGTTGTTTAGTGTTCTGTTGTCGCTTGCTTCAGCCTTGTCCACCTTGTCTTTAATTTCTTGTATCTTAGCTTGTGAGTAGTCGTTTGGTTTTTTTCTGATGTATTTAACGCATGACTCTACAGTTGAATAAGTCAGACCGTTGCATTTATATGATGCAGGTATGTCCCATCTTTTAAATTGCATTATATTTTTTGATTGTTGAGATCTTACTGTTGAGAAAAATCCTATTGATACTATAAATATAAGTACAAAGTTGATTAATTTAAATCTTTTTGTATCACAGTCTAATTTATATAAAAATACTGCAACTGCTATTAAGAATGCTAAACATATCACTGCTATTATTATCATAGTTTTGTTTATGTATTTATCGGCTATTTCCATAGCTTCTCCAATAGAGTATAAATCAGAGAAAGTAAGCGGGATACCTCTAACTTTCATTAAGAAGAAAGTCGTAATTGCTACTCCTAATATTACCATAAAGGAAATAAAATATACCATATATTTTCTTTTTACTAAGAAGAATATAGATGTCAACATAAGTATTAGAAGATAATTAGCCAAAACTACTCCTGGCTTTTCTTTTATCAATGTTATTACATCTTCAAAACTGCCTCTTAGTAGAAATTCAGTTGCAAATACTAGTACTAATCCTCCGATTAACCATAATAAAATTTGATGTATTGTCCTTTTGTCTAACTTAAATATTTCGTTTAATTTCTTCACAACATTCCCCCCCTAAATTGAAATTGTCTTATTTTTATACTCAATACATTGAAATAGTTCGTGTTACTTAATTTATTATAGAACAATAAATTTTAAATTTCAATTAAGTAGGGCGGATAAAACCTTACAATTTACTTACAATTAAAAAAATACTGCCTAATGTAGGTTTGTTTTACGTTAAGCAGTATTTATAACAAAAATAATTATATTCGTATTTTAAAGCATAAACTACAATCCTTTGCTTGGTTTGTAATTTTACTTTGTATTTGTTCTATTTTAGTTTGCAATCTCGCTTTGCATTTGTTCTACGTTTTCTTGTTGTGAAGAATTATCTTCTTTTGAAGAGTTATCTTCATTTTTCACATCGCCATTTGTATTATCTTGATTTGGCGTATTGTCTTCTTTATTTTGATTATTATCTGGGCTTGGTTGGTTATTTTCTGGTTTAGTAGTGTTTTGACTTGGTTTATTAGTAGAATTACTTTCTGAACCTTGGATTAATACTCCATTTGCATCAAATTCATATACAACACCGTCAATTGTTTGTTTTCCAGTAACCATAACACCATCGTCACCTAGATAGTATTTTTTGTTTCCAATTTGAGCCCAGCCAGTGCATAACTTACCAGTTTTCTTGCCGAAGTAGTATTTATGTTGACCGATTGTTTGCCATCCTGTACGTCTAACTCCATCTGTACCTAGATAGTATTTTTCTCCGTCTACTATAACCCAGCCAGTTTGTTTAGCACCATTTGAACCTAAGTAATAAGTCTTGCCACCTATCTTGCTCCATCCTGTATATAATTTACCTGATGTTTTGCTGAAGTAGTAAGTGTTTGAACCGATTTGGCTCCATCCTGTATATAATTTTCCGGTAGTTGTTCCGAAATAGTACTTCTTGCCGTCAATTGTTTGCCATCCAGTTACTTTTACTCCGTTTGTGCCGAAGTAGTATTTACTTCCATTGATGTTTGCCCAACCTTTATATAATTTTCCTGTAGTTGCTCCGAAATAATATTTATTTCCATCGATTGTTTGCCATCCTTTAGCTAATGTACCATCTGGATTTTTATAATATGTTTTCTTGTTTTCTGTGTACCAAGTAGCTTTTAATGTTCCCATATTATAGTATTTCATTATATAATTATCTGATTCACTAGTATTTTTGATTAATACTGTTGTTCCAACTGGGACTTGGTCAAATAACCACTCAACCTCGCTATTGTGCATTCTTACGCATCCTCCAGTTATATTTTTACCTATTGATGATTCATTATTATTCCCATGAATAGCGTAAGTAGTTCCATAAGTTCCGTTGATATTTAGCCCCATCCATCTTTTTCCCAAAGGATTGTTTGGTGCTCCCCCTGGAATATGAGTTTGATAATATGGTCTGTTTTTTATTTTATTTACTATTGTTGTTTTACATTGTGGTGTCGGAGTGCTAAGTTTTCCTGTAGAACATCTAAATGATCTTACTAGAGTATAATTAACGTAATAATTCAACGTATTTTTCTTTGAATTTACAACTATAAGATATTTTGATTCTGCACTACTTATTGGTGCTGTACCAACTAATATAACTACTACTGTAAAAAGTACAATGAAAATTTTCTTGAATGCTTTCTTCATACTCTTACCCCCTCTCTACAAATATATTAGCACCTTTTACCATATTTTACCTTATTTTTCTCTACGAAAATAGGTTAAGATTTTGTTACCATTTTTTGTTAAATTATGTGATAAGAGATTAATGAAACTATAATTCCCGATAAGCAGTTTCCTATGAAAACACCTGCAAACGCCTCTACTATCCTCATTCTAAGAATTGATGCAATCGCCGCAGCCGTCCAAGTCCCCGTTGTTGGAAGTGGTATCCCGACAAATAATATTATTCCAAGCAAAGATGCTGCCTTCATTTTTTTCATACTATTTTCTATTTTTTGATCTATTTTATTTAACAATTTTACGAAAATTTTTTTATCCCTCATAAATTGTACAATATGCCTATAAGTCAAGACTAAAGGCACTGAAACTAATGTCGATCCAGCAACACTCGCTATATAAACTCCAATTGGATTTAAATCTAGCGCCATCCCAATCGGTATAGCTCCTCTAAGCTCTGTTACTGGTATCATTGATAAAATTAAAATTCTTAAATACTCCACGTTTCCTCCTATTGTAGCTAAAAATTTTTATTATAAACGCAAATTGACTAAAAGCCATATATATTATATATCATACTTTTAGTCAATTTTTTATTAATTATATTATAAAGCTTTCTTAAATTTTCTTAATTTATCGATTATAAAATTATTGTGTATATTAGAATTTTTATTTAGCAGTTTGAAGTTTTTTATCTTTATATCCGTTTGGATTTTTACTTTGCCAGTTCCAAGAATCTCTGCACATCTTGTTTACATCGTATTTTGCAATCCATCCTAATTCTTCTTTAGCCTTTGTCGGATTAGCATAACACATAGCTATATCTCCAGGTCTTCTATCTACTATTTTATATGGAATTTGTACATTACTTGCTTTTTCAAACGCCTTTACTAAATCTAAAACGCTGTATCCTGTTCCTGTTCCAAGATTATATGTAACTAATCCTGGCTTTTGGTTTAATTTTTCAAGTGCCTTGACATGGCCATTTGCTAAATCGACAACATGAATATAATCTCTTACACCAGTTCCGTCGTGTGTATCATAATCATTTCCAAACACACTAAGTTGATTTAACTGACCAACTGCTACCTTAGTTATATAAGGCATTAAATTATTTGGAATTCCATTTGGTTCCTCTCCTATAAGACCGCTTTCATGCGCGCCAATTGGATTGAAATATCTAAGTATTGCAACATTAAAATCTTTATTAGCATTGCAGATATCTCTAAGAATCTCTTCTATCATTAATTTTGTTGTTCCATAAGGATTTGTTGTTGAAAGTGGAAAATCTTCCTTTATTGGACAAGTTTTTGGATTGCCATAAACAGTTGCAGATGAGCTAAATACAAATTTATCTACCCCAAACTCCCTCATTAATTTTAATACTGTTAAAGTATTTGTAAGATTGTTATCGTAATAATCTAGTGGCTTTTGGACAGATTCACCAACTGCCTTAAGCGCTGCAAAATGTATTACTGCGTCGATTTTATTCTCCTCAAATACTACTTTAAGTTTTTCGCTATCTCTCGTGTCGATTTCATAAAATTTTACGCGTTTTCCCGTAATCTCCTCAATTCTATCCAATACAATAGAACTACTATTGCATAAATTATCGACAATAACTACTTCATACCCAGCATTGATTAATTCTATGACAGTATGGCTTCCTATGTAACCAGCACCGCCAGTAACTAAAATATTCATTTGTCTTCCCCCCAATGGACTTTATACAGTCAGATTTATAATTACCCCTTTTGCATAAAAGTATCACATTTGGTATGAAACCGCAATAAATTAGATTACTAAATATCTAAACGTCGGTTATGATGTAGTTTTATGTTACAAAATACTATTTTTTGCACAAAAAAACTGCAATTATTAAAATTGCAGTTTTACATTCATGGTTAATTAAGCAAATCTATAAGCGGAGTTCTGTATTTGATAATCATCTTTCTAGGCTTATTGTCACCAATAAGCTCGAGCGGCCTACCTACCGGAGGATGCGAGCAACATCCCTTATGCCCTATCTTGGCCTTGCTCCAGGTGGGGTTTACACGGCTCGACTAGTCACCTAGTCGACGGTGAGCTCTTACCTCGCCTTTTCATCCTTACCACATAAAGTGGCGGTTATTTTCTGTTGCACTTTCCTTAGGATCACTCCCACTAGGCGTTACCTAGCACCCTGCTCTATGGAGCTCCGACTTTCCTCACGCAGCTTGCGCTGCCCGCGATTATCTGGTCTACTTAATCGAATCCTATATTAACACATTTGTTTATTTATGTCAAGCATATATTTGAATTTTAATTATATTCATTCTAAATTATATACTTATCTATAAAAGTTTTGTGTTAAGTACATGCTTGAGCTTCCACCGAATACAACGCCGACACCTATGTATCTATAGTTTCCCAATATATTAACTCTGTGACCTTCTGAATTCATAAGTGCATAGTGAGCGAAGATTGCGCTAGTTTGTCCAGCTGCGATATTTTCTGCGGCACCTTGATAGTTGATTCCATATTGAATCATCCTATCAAATGGACTTTGATTTTTTAAGTTAGTATGTGAAAAATAGTCTTGGTCTCTCATGTCTTTGCTGTGAGCACGAGCACACAAAGTAGCGTTTTCATCATATGAAAGCATATTTAGTCCTCGTCTGCTTCTTTCCTCATTTATCAAATATCTGTTTATATTTTCAAAACTAGTAGTAACAAACTCATCAGATGTATAAATTTCAGCCATATTTTCTTCTGTCTTTTTGCCTATAATTTGTATTCCTACTACTTTATTATCTTCAAATGAATCGTAAAAAACTGTGATATAACTTGATTTTGTCTTAATCAAATTATAATATTTTTCATTTAAGATATATCTAGTGTTTTTTATTCGTCTATAATCAAGTAATTTATGCTCACTTTTCACTTTACTTTCCATGTCACCTAGTTTTATACCATTAGATTCACATGAATTCATCGTATTACTAAATAATGCTACGACTTTATTTTTAGAAATTCCTATCATACAGAACTTATCTATATCTTGATTGTATACATACCATTTAAAACCATACTCGCTACCTTCTTTTTTATTTGGCTCCCCCATTTTAGATATTACATTTTTAACACTTTCTCCTAGCTTTATTGTTGAGTAATTATCAAATGAAACTGAACCATTATAATCTGATACACTTTCCTCTACATTATTTTCATCACCAATAGCAGAATTATTTATGTATTCATCTTCATTATCTATTTTATTTATTATATTGTTTACATTTCCTTGCACATAACTTATTAAATTATTAGATATATCTTTTAATGGCGATCTAAATATAAATACTATTATTAAAATAGTAAAAACGTTAAAAAATTTTTTCACAGCAACCCCTCCTAATCAATCTACAGATTATAACTTGCACTCTTGAATATTATATTAATCAAATTTGACACTAAAATAAAATAACCTCTATTAAAAATTCGATATAATTATCTTTATAGCCACCTTAAAATGTCAAATATCTACAATAAATTCATAAATACAACTAATATCAAGTTACTAATATACAAAACTACAGTATTTATAGACTTTATATAAAAAAATAGTACTCCACATCAAAATAGTTGAAATGAAGTACTATATATATTCATATTAATAGAATCTATCTTCCTCCTGTAAGAATTTCATAGAATCTATACATAAATCTTCTTAAGAACATAGCCACAAGTACACATACAGTTATTGTTATAACTGGGGCTACGAAGAATATTATTAAGCTGCTCATATTACTCATAGGCATAACTTTAAACCATATCTTTTTAAGGATAGATTGGAATGGTATGTGGAAGAAGTATATAAATATTCCGTATTTAGCCATTTTGAATTTCTTATTTTTTATGTTGTCCATTCTATCGTATAATAACCACATAAACGGAACACCAAATAGGATTACTACGTTCTCTGCTAAATCTAATAATGGTAAATCTGTGTACATAAGGGCTGCCCTAACTGCACACGCTAATATATATATAATTCCTATTACTACAACTTGATTTTCTGTTACTGATTTAAAGCGTAAGTCTACTTTGTTTATTGCAAGAGCTGCCCCTATTCCAAATAACATGAATGGATAATTAAATATTTGTAATATCCATACTCCTCCAAACATCTCTGATATTGGATATAAGAACCAAATTACAATAAATATAGGTAGTGATTTTTTGCCTAATGATTTAATTATATAGTAGAACACTGGTGTTAATAATACATCTAACATCAATGATCTTATATACCAAAATTGGTATGGTAGTGGATATACGTATGTATTTACGAATAATTCCTTTAAAGTATAGTCTGTTATTATTCTGTCTGAGAATAAAGCCCTACCCGCAGGTACTAATTCTACTAAGTATAGTATAACTAACCAACCTGTACACCAAATTACATATGGTATAAATAAACTATGGAATCTGCTTTTAAATTTGTATTTCCATTTTTCCATAGTAGGTGTGAAATTGTAGAAGAATAAGTATCCTGATATTAAGAAGAATACAGGAACGGCAATTCTGACAATCCCTTGACCTATAAAGTTTTGTATTATTGAATTTGCGCTTATTACGTCTTTTGCCGATTCAAGATTGTTTGAATGTAGTAAAACTACAAAAAACGTCATGAATAACGACACATTTTTTATCTTATTACTGATATATTTATCCATTCTGCGTTTTACCTCTTCCCTCTTTTATTTATTATTTTTAGTCAAAATCTAGATTAAAAATACCATATTTCCAGTATATTTTCAACTTACAACAATATTACATTTTTCTTAAATTTACTATTTTCGACTTTATTTGATGATTTTATATTCTTTTAATAGCTCTATTCTCTGTTTTCCCAATTCCATAGTATTTATATAAGATGTAGTGTTGTTTTTATTTTTCTTTAAATAAGATAAAATTCTTTGTGTCCAAGCGATAGGAAGAAGAATCGGATGTTTTTGTAAATATGTATAACTTCCCTTTAAATAGTCTACATTTGGGAATATCGCCTTAAATCTATTTGTGTTATTTTGCCCTTCGACTGCATTTAAAGTCATGAGCGCTGTATGTTTTCTCTCGTTTGTACTTCCGCCAAAGACTCCTGCATTTAATATGTCGTTAATTAAATCGTCACTATTTATGTAGTAGTCCTTAGAATTTATAATTATGTTAAAATCTCTAACCCCTTCAGGATATATAGCTTTAGTATAATCAAATCCGAGATATTTTAAACTTATATCGATTAAATTTAGTGCAAAAGTATCGTAATTTAAGGTTTTTAAATCACTCCAGAACTTTTCCCAATTTATAAATTGATTATAAGTTTCTATGTATTTGGAGAAATCGGCAACTTGCCTTATGCCGAAACCTCCATGTAAAAAGTGTTTCATATTGTGAAATACAATATATATAAGATGTTGCTCATGTGATAAAGTTTTGATATCAATGCCGTCTATGTTTATATTTATACTATTTTCAAATATATTTTCAAATACTTTATTTAGATGTCCATAAGCCTTTGATTCAACAGGAAAAAGGCTTGTACTGACTTCTATACAAAGGCCTGTTTTTTTACAGAAATACGCACACTCATTTCCCTCTTTTTCAATAAATTCAAGCCCCTCATTACATAAAATATCCTTAATCCTATCATAGTCTTCTTGCTTTACTAATATATCTTCATCCGACGACATCCTATCATCTGGATTATTGTACATATTTCTAAAAATTATACCTTTAAATACAATTATTTCTATATTTTCTTTCTGCAAAATTTTATAAAGTTCTAAAAACCTATTGCTGCGTTGAATTTGAGATACAACTAACCTAAGGGCCACTTGCTTAAACATTCTTTTAAACTCTTCATCAGTATTTTTAAAACACTCTTCATTATGTAAAGCACTGTATATCATAGGCAAAACGTGATGAATTTCAGATAAACGATAAATCTGTTTCAAATCTTGTGAATCAATATATCCGCCTTCATAAGTACCATTATTTAATGATGACTTTAATAAGTCTAAAAACTGTAAATTAAACTTCTCCATATTTCCCCCTTTTATTATTAATATTGTATAGAATTATTTTTTATATTTAGTTAGCAAAATCTTTTTAATTACTACATTAATTATAATTTATCTACATCTTTTGAGCTATCTAAACAGTATATTTTTTATAATTTCTTGTATATTTTCCATATTTCTTTTAATTTTGCATATTGAACCAATTTAACTTGTTGTATATAATGAATATAATGAAAATTTAAGGGGAGGTGAAACGCTACGATAAAAATATTTATCAGTAGCACACATATTTGGGTAAATTAAAAAACTTTTTTACTTTTAAAAAGGTTACTATAACCTTGCTAGTCTTACTTATTCTAATTCCACTAATTACATTCGGGGTTGTGTTAATTAGAATAAATTCGGCTCATGTAGACGATAACTACAACTCTCAATACCAAAAAGTAGAGGGAATAACAAACATACTTTTATTAGGTACAGATGGTCGTGAAAACGAAGATAAATATAGATCAGATGCTATGATGATTCTTACTATCGACACAATTCACAGTGATATAAAACTTACATCACTTGCACGTGATACATATGTAGATATCCCAGGCCATGGAAAAGGAAAACTTAATGCTGCTTATTTCTGGGGCAAAGAAGATTTATTATTCAAAACTATAGAACAGAACTTTAAAATAGGACTTGATAAATTTGTCCAAGTTGACTTTGAAGACCTTATGAATATAGTATTTGTTATTGGTGGTGTAGACGTCGAGATTGAAGAAAGGGAAATTCAATCTTTAAATGAAGGTATTCCAGGTGCATATAATTCATGTACTTATGCTGAAAAAGGTGAAATGCAACTTATAAATGAAGCCGGAAAACACACATTAAATGGATACCAAGCAATCGCCTATGCTCGTATGAGATACCTTGATAATGGTATATACAGAGATGGAAGACAACGTAAAATAATTTCGGGGATGTTTGATGGAGTAAAGGACCTTTCAATGTCTGAATATCCAAAACTACTAAATACACTACTTCCTTATGTCAAAACAAACTTGACAGTAGGAGAAATGCTAAACCTTGCATTTACTTCATATAGTTTTGCAACATCAAAAGAAATCAAACAAGCAGAATATCCAATAATCGACGATAAACACGTAAAAGGTGGAAAATATAAAAACGCAGGTTGGGTATGGTTATATGATGTGAACTCAACAGGAGTACTTCACGATTTCATATATGAAGATATTAATATGGAAGATAATGAGTATTTAAAAGATGATAGTAAAATAAAGCTTAATTATTAGGATAAAATAAATAACTTTATCTATATAAAATACTTAAATTTAGTTATATAAAAAGTGAGTTGTAAAATGTTTTAAAGTTTTGCAACTCACTTTTTTAATCTTTTTATCTTTAATTATTTACTATAATTATTTCTTTAAATTCACAACCATAATTTCTGGAACGTTATTAAAACGAGGTAGCTTTTGAGTATTTGAACCAAGTCCACTTGTAATTAATAATTGCATATTGTCCTTTTTATAAAGACCATGGATGTATTCTGGGAAGTAACCTTGATCACCGCCATAAAGACCGCCTAAAAATGGTACTATAACTTGTCCACCATGGTCATGTGAACTTACAACTAAGTCAATATCCCAAGCTTTTGATGCTTCACCAAATACAAAACTATCTGGTCTGTGACTCATCATAATTTTATAACTCGATGTATCTTCAAATTCTGTCAAAAAGTCATATATTCCATCTCCCATATCATCACGCTTTGTTGTTCCATTTGGATCAAACGCATATCCATACATTCCCCCAATACGAATATCGACACCATTTACCTTTATATCTTTGTACTCCATTTCTAATAAAGTTGCCCCTGTGCTTTTTATTTCGTCTAATAATTTTTCAGAATGTTGATTTTCCATATATTCTAGCTCATGATTTCCCAAAGCATAATAAACAGGAGCTATCTTTACAAGTCTTTTTATAAAACTCATTGCAATGTCGCTGTTTTCAGAATCGTCGTTTAAAATATCACCATCTGCTATTATAAAATCTGGATTTTGTTCTTTTATTTGTTTTAATAATTCTCTGTCATCGTCTTTAAAAGTATTGTCGTGTAAATCCCCTACTACTACGAATTTTACTGAAGAATTTATTTTGTCGCTATTTATATCGTAAGAATTTACTGTTAGGTGGTTGTACGAAATGTATACTAGATAATAACAAATTGGAATTGCTATTATAATTAGTGTACAAATTATACACAATACTATCTTTAGTTTTTTCTTAGTTTTTTTATTACCCATAGTTATTCCCCCTGACTAGCTAAATTTATATAATTCTAAAAATCTTTTATTAAACGATTAACTTCTCTTTCATCAATATCGCTGACATCTCCATTATCTATTCTATAAACTCTGTCACACATTGTTAGTACGCTCGGGCGGTGGGTTGTAACGATGCAAGTTCTTTCATATTCACTATTCATTATATTGCGAAGGACTTGTCTTTCTGTAAATACGTCTAATGCAGAAGTCGCCTCGTCTAGTAAAAGTATCGGTGATTTTCTTAAAAGCGCCCTTGCAATGGAGATACGTTGTGCTTGTCCTTCTGAAAATCCACCACCCCTCTCACCTACTTTGGAGTTTATGCCTTTTGGAAGTTTTTTTACAAAGTCATATGCACAAGCTGTTTTTAAGGCTTCTATAATTTCTTCATCTGTTGCATTTGGTTTAACCATGCGCATATTGTCTGCTATTGTTCCAGAAAAAATCGTATTTCCCTGTGGAACATAAGAGAAAAATCGCCTTGTAGATGCTGAAATTTTGCATTTTATACCGTTTATATCTTTTATAAATGCACCTCCAGATTTAGTATTAATAAGCCCCAAAAGAAGTCTCACCATTGTAGTTTTACCTTCACCAGAAGGACCAACAAGAGCCACAATCTCGCCTGGATTTGCCACTACATTTGCATTTTTAAATACAGTTTTAGTGTTATTGTAACTAAAATTAACATCCTCAAGCTCAACACTAAGCCCCTTGCCTTGTGTGTTGTTTTCTATCATTCTCACCTTTTTTTCATCTAGTTTTATTTCGTTTTTAATTTTGAAAAACTCCATAATCCTACCAGCAGACGTCGTCGCGCTTATTGCAGATGGAACAAGACTTACAAGTGATTTGAATGATGATGATAATTGACTTGATAATTGAACAAATAAAGTCATCGTCCCAAAAGTTATGTGACCTGTCCAAAGTCGATAAACTCCCCATCCAAAACAAGCATAAGCCACAAACATTCCAACAACCGACATAAAAGATGATGTATAAACAGAGAATTTGTTGTAATCTAAATAGACATTTTTATAATTCTGTTGGACATTTCTAAGTTTATTACTAAAAAATTCAACTAAATCAAATGCCTTTACTGATTGTATATTTTGAAAAGACTCTTCATTAAAAGACATAACTTCACTTGAAACTTGTCTCATTTTCTTGTTATAATCCCTCATTTTTTTCATCAAAGTCTTTGATACTATAACCATAACAGGTGCACTGGCAAGCGCAATAACAGCCATAGTTGGATCATAATAAAGTATTATCGCAAGGATTCCCAAAAACTGAACAGAGCGCGTAATCAAACTCGGTATCCAGCTCAAAATACTAGAGGCTACAGTATTTACATCACCGTTTAAGCGATTTAGTAAATCACCGCTGTGAAACTCCTTCATAGATATCCAGTCAGCCACGAGGATTTTGTCATATACCTCAGCTTGAATTTCATTATTTACTTTTATATTAATTTTTGCTGAAATCATAGTTGTCACAGCATTAATTCCAATACTAAAAAGTCCCATAGCAATTATAAAAACTGCAATTAAAGCTATATTGCCTTTGTCCTGACCTGTTACAGCATCGATTAAGTACTTTGAACCTACACTCGACGCTAGCCCCATAAGCGTCGTCATTATCCCCAGACATATGTAAAATACAATTTGAAATTTGTATTTTTTTGCATAAGTGTACATCCATTTTGTCTCTTCGTACATTTCCTGTAGCATTCCATCTTTGATTTTTGTTATAACCTTTTTTATAAATTCCATTTGATTCCCCCATTTGGTTTTATATGTATATAGATATTTTAGCACTTTTTGGTAGTCATGGCGCAATATTTACAAAGATGTAGATTTATATGAACTTATGTTCTATATAAGTAGATTTCCCTAATTTGTAATTAATATACATTGATTATATATTTTTCTATAAAAAACGAGCACTTTCGTGCCCGCTTTTTTATATTATTTCAGCATCTTTTAAAGTTTGTAAAAACTCATCCAAGTCTGCTTTTGCGACTTCTTTTTCGACTTCATATTCATCTAAAATCTTTTGTAACAAGTCGTCTTCATCTTTTGCATTTTCGTAGTTATCCCATATGAATCTCCCCAATTCATTAACAGATATCAATCCATTAAAATGTGCTGCTGTTTCTCCTGTTGGTATTAGCACAGTTTCTCCAACTATTTCTCTTTCGATAAACTCTTTTTTAAATCTCATATTCCCTCCACAATTAATACAACAATTTGTATTCGGTAGCTTTTATTTTTTTAGTAATTATTTCATAGGGCATTCACTACTAATCTGTAGTAGTGTAAGTTTTGACCATCATTATTTCCCCACCATCAGAATCAAAGTGAGATGGATAAACGGTTTGACTTTCTCCAGCTTTTAAATTTTCTATTTTAGCAGTATAAGTAATTCCTCCAACATAATATCCTTCGCTTGATTTATATTTGTAGAATATACGAACGCAAGGTATATCTTTTTTAGATTTATTTGTAACTTTTATACCATTGTTGCTTACTTTTTCGCATTTTACAGTAGATACTTTTTCTAGTGAGCTGACATATGATGCAGTTGTTCCACCATAAGTCACTCCACTACTGCTGTTGAAAGTTGCTTTGTTTTTTTCCATTACTACTGCAGAAGCATTAGCAGGTAGTGATGTTACATCAAATACTAATTTTTTATCTCCATTATAAAGTTGAATTTGTGCAAACTCTATAGCTTTTTTAGAATTATTTTTAACTTGTATAGCTGCTACATTGCTTACCTCTTTGTCAGAACCATCTTCTATATATATTCCTGAATATCCATTTATACGTTGGATAGTTATATCAGCATCTGATGGTTTAAAATTTGATGATACTTTTTGGCTAGTATTATTGAAGTTAGTTATACTTCCATCTTTTGAGTATGAAGAATTATTACTTGAACCTGAGTTTGAGCCTGCATTTGAATTATTATCTGAACTCGAACTATTTTCTCCCCCTGAGGAATTTGAATCACCTCCATTTTGGCTATCTCCACTACTTTGGCCGTCTCCTTTATTTTCACTATTTGTACCATCTACTTCAGAATTTCCACTTCTGCTAGAACTTCCATTAGTCCCATCTCCAGAATCTGCGCTATCTCCTGCACTATACGATGGATTTATAATACTAGCTACATTTACTTTTCCTGATTTAACTGATATCATAACTATTAATAGAATAATCAACCCAATAATTATCCCGTTTATTTTTTTGTTATTACTCAATTTAATCGCCCCCAAAATTAATTTTTATTGTCTTATTTCCTATCGAATAAATTAGCAATTAATCGACAGTACTATTAATTATTCTACAATTGTTGTTCTAATTCCTTTAAAACTTTTTTACAAGCATCTGGATAATATTTTGTCATATCACATCTATATTGTGGAACTTTGTCGTAAGTTCCTGTTTCTGTGTAGACCATCGCTGCACACGCCTTACACTCATCCTTTTTACCACAACCTGCACACTTAACAGGAAGTGTAATCTCGCTAACTATTTTCTTCGTATTTTCCCAAGCCTCATCAAAACCAACTTCCCAAGGATTAAGCCCCTCGTCAGGAATCATTCCACAAGGAAGCATCTTTCCTTCCCAAGTCATCCAAAAGCTTGTAACTCCAGCTCGGCAACGCATATGTTCTCCTTCTACAACGCCACAATCATCATCAGTATCATAAAGTGCAAGCTGACCCGATTCAACATATTCTTTAAATTTGTCAAAACCATTATTATACGCGTTTATATAAGCTCCATAAAACACTGCTTCCTCTGCTGTAAATCTATTATTTTGCCCAATTTTTGTATGATCTTTTCTAAGTGGCGGAAACATATAAGAAGTCGCCTGAATCACCAAATCATGTTCCTCAGCAAAATCCATCATTTGTTTCAAATCATCCTTATTATAAGGCGTAACACTACAATTTAACTTAACTTGTATGTTATTTTCCTTTAATAAAGAAAGTGCTTTTGTAACTTGCGTAAATCCCTTTGGATTATTACAAAGCCTTTCGTAAGTTTCATCACTTGCCCCATAAAGCGTCATATTAATTCGCATAGGTGGGTAGTGTTTTAACCACTCAATTACATCCTCATCTATCATCGTTCCATTCGAATTGATAGATATGCAAAATCCCATCTTGTGAAGTTCTATGTAAAGTTCTTTAAAATCTTTGACTAAAAACGGCTCGCCTCCTGTCAAAAGTAAAAATAGCATCCCTCTTTCTCTTGCTTTTTTTGCAAGTTCAATCCACTCTTCATTTGTTCTAAGCCTTGCAATGCTTTCTTGCTTTTCCTTTGACATTTTTATGTAGCACATTTTGCAGTCCATGTTACATAATGGTAAAAGTTCAAACGTACCGCTTATTGGTGTTTTTGTTATTGATGCCTTTCTGTGAAGGTATTCTGTTATTCTAGGTTCTATTAATTTCTGTTTCATTTTCTCCCTCTTTTGGTTTATATTTTTTATTAAAATCAATTATCCCATGTTTTTTATTTCGTTTATTATCGTAATTTTATTTTATAGATTTTTCACATTCATTATTTTCTATAAATAAACCTCTATCCTCTATAATCTGATTTTTTAAGAAATCTACTGCGCTTTTATCTGGCAAACATTCATATTGATAAATTTGTACGTTTTGTACAACATCTGTGATCATATTTATTATGTTTTCTTGGAATTTTTTGTCCCAAGTATGCACAAGTGTCTCGCTATACAGCTTTATGAATGCTTCTCTTTGCGATAATTTTGTAAGTTTATTTTCTTTGCCTTGTTTTAGGACTATTATGTGGGATATTTCAGCTTTTTTATTTTTGTAAATGCCAGATGATCCCGCAATAGGAAGCCCATACGCAGTCCATTTTCCATCCAACTTTCTTATTCCACTTCTATCACCATTTATAATTTCGGCATTTTCGTATTTTTCCCATAAATCAGCTTGGGTTGATTTTCCTGTACCTGATGGTGCTGTGAATAGTATTGCTTTATCTTGATATTTTATGAATGAGCTGTGTAGGATATATGCATTAAATGTATTTAATACTTGTTCGATATTCATAATATCTATTATATTTCTTGAATAATCTATATATCGTTCTTCTCCAGCTAGATATCTAACCTCATAATAATGTTTATTTATAGGTGTAACCCATGCATATGGATTTTTATCCGGCATTGGATACAATTCATGTACAAATCCCTCTTTTGTTTCATAAAATTTTACTATATTTTCATATACTAATTTTCCATCCATTTTGGGACTTTCTTTTACTTCTTTATATTCTAATAATATATCTTCATCTTCATAATCTGAAATAAAATCTTCACTTTCCATACTTATATTTATTTTAAAAGGTGATTTTACATGTATTTTTATATCTGCTATTTTTAAGTAGTAATTATTCATATCTCTCCTATATACCAATATGGTCATGCCAAAGGCATGACCATATATTTTTGTTATTTATTTTTATTTTAGTAAGAACCAAAAACAACTTGTCCTGGGCTTGGAGTATTGTAACATAAATCTTCAGATGGAACATCTGGATCTCTCTCATCATTACAAGCTGGCGCTGAGACAAATATAGTTGAATCACCATTATGCCATCCACAATGATATTTATCTGCATAAGTATGTTTTTTTCCTCCAAAACCAGCATTACCACAATTTTCTGCTATATTTTGTGCTATAGCAAAGTCTTCAATAATTATTCCAGGTTTACTATATTTTTTTTTCATTATTATTTCACCTCCAATAATTATTTTCTAAACCAACTCTTTATACTATTCATTATCTTATTCCAAGTATTATCAGGTTTAGTTTGTTCATTATTATCTTGGCTGCTATTATCTTTATTAGTATCATTGTCACCAGGATTATTTATATCTACATCACCTTTATCAAGAGTATCTTCTGTATCTTTTTGATTTGTATCTTGTTTTTCTTGTAATGCATCAAATGTATTTACATAAGACATTAATTCCGGTGTACTTGTTAATGCATATCCATTAGTTGTTGAAATTTCACCAGTTATTCTAACTTTTGTTATAGATAATAAATTATCTGACATATTTTCAATTACTACATTACCCTGTTCAGTTGGTGTAATTTCATAATATAAGTCTGCTGCAGAGTTTAATTTTATCTCTTCAGTTTTTTCTCCACTAGTAACTTTTACTGTTACTTCTTTCCCTGTTGGTGATTTCAATCCTATAAATACTTTATTATTGTCTGAATTATATCCATTTATGTTAAATGCTACACCTTGGATTTTATTTTTTGTTGTATCTGATTTATCTATATATGATTTAAGATATACTTCATTCTTTGGACCATAGTCTTTATATGTTCCTATATCAGTTATACCCTCTTCAGATTTATCAATAAATAAAGAACCTTTAATAGCTGTATCTATAGCTTGTACTTTACTACTATCTAATAAATCTTTTCTAACTTGAATATATTGTGCATTAGATTCACCTGCTTCTTTATATGCTTTTCCAGCTACTGAGTTAGCATCTACTTTTCCTAATGGATTATATACTCTTATACCATCTAAATAGTAAGTTCCTCTATTTTCAGCACTTACAGTTATTACTTTTATTGTAACTTCATATGTTCCATAATCTAAATCATCATAGTTTAATGTTGGTATTTGATAATAGTCACCTGATACAGATAAATTATCAATAGATTTATATTTTATAGTTTTTACAGTTTCTGTTCCATCTGCATTCTTTGTAACTTTTTTAAGAGAAGTACTTATTTTTCCTACACCTTCATTAGTTCTACTATATACATCAACGCCTGTTCCTGTAAATCTAAATTTAGCAGTTGCAAAATTTTGAGAACTAACATGTGCAGAACCATTACTAAATCTTGTATCATCCTTATATGAATCATCCCATCCATACTGACTATTTTTATCACTTTGTGTTTCACTTTGAGATTTTCCATCTGTATTCCAACCTTCTGACCAAACTATGGCAACATTAGGGTTACTATTATCATCACTTCCAAAATCATCTTCATAATATACTGATGTAGCTGGCATTATACTTACATTTGCAGTTTCAGTAGTAGGATTTGCTATTTTATCCAAATATACACTATATTTTGCTGTATCTACACTATTCATATATCTTGTAGGAGTATATTTTACTTTAGAATTATCAGCAGTTAATTTTAAAGTACCGTTTTGACAGTTACTTCCAACTACATTTTTAACCTTTCTTGTAGAACCATATAATACATCATTTGATAATACATCTATTTCCACTGGTTTACCATAGTCTAATACAACTACATCATCTTTTAATGAAGCATTAAAAGTATTAGTAAATACAAACTCATAATTTGCTGCTTCTGTTTTGTCAGATTCTTTTTTAGCAGTTGTTATAATGGCATCCTTTTGTCCAGTTGTACCTTTATCTTCTATTGTTTCACTTCCAGGAATTTTACTTGATGTTTGCCATGTCGAAGTATAAGTTGGATTATCATCTACAATTTCTTCAACTTTATAAGTTTTACCACTAGTAAAATCCGAACCAACGAATAATGCTGTTTCATTGAATCCTAATGTGAAACTACCATCAGTACCTGTTATTCCTGTTCCTGTTTGGGAACCATTTTTATAAATATAATATTTTTTGTTTGCATAAGCTGTGTAATTAGTTTTATCTTCTGAAGAGTATATTTTAAAATTAAATCGATTACTTAATAAAGCTTTTAAATCCTTATCATCTTCAGCTTTATTTCCTAAAGATTTTGTAACTTGCAGTTGATCTTTTATTTCTAGATTGAATTTTATCTTACAGTTAGATTCACCTTCACCACGTTCTAGATAAAAAACTTGTAAAGTATGAACTTTATTTGTTTCATTTTTCCAGTTTGTTCCTAGAACATTAGATGTGTATATGTTAGTAGTTTTAACACCAGTATTAGTTTGTCCCTTATAAACTGTTGCTACCCCTGTATTAAAGTTTATATCACCTTTAATAGCATTATGTATACCACCAATATCTAAAACTAATTTACCATCTACAAATACCCAAACATCATCATCACCAGAGAATTCAAATGTCATATCTTTTTTACTTCCATCAGATGTTGTTATTTGACCATTTTCTGGCATATAGAATTTTACAGACATATCCATACCAAAGTGGAATGTTGGATTACTATCTATATTTCCAGAAGTATTTTTTGAAAATGGTAAAAAAGCTCCTTTTCCATCACTTGATAGTTTTGATAGTCCTTCATCTTCAAGCTTAGCATTGTTTGCTGGTTTATTATTAGGGAATTTTACATCATATTTATAACTATCATAGTAATAATATCCGTCACTATCTTTCTTAAATGGCATTTTTACATTTGTATAAGTGTTCTTTCCAGTTGTTTTAGTTGTATCAAATATTCCCGCTTGAGGATAGTTAAATTGTATATTTCCCGATTTATCAAGGTCTGATTTAACTAAACCTGTATATGCATAATCTTTACCCTTTTTACCCGGCTGTCCAGTCCATATATTATAGTCTTCATTAGCAATATTTCTACGTGATATAGTAGTTGTTGTTCCACCAGTATTAAAGTATATACCTTGGTCTCCATTTTTTTCTAATGCCTTAGTTGCTGCATTGAATGTATCAGTATCATAATTAAACATTGTTGTATCAAAATAAGTATAATCACTTGCTGCAGCTTCAGAAACACTAGTCTTCGGCACAATAACCATCGTAAACATCATCGCGAAGGCTAAAACAAACGATAATGTTTTCTTTAAATATTTCATCTCAACGCTCCCCCCTTTAAATTTTTTATCTGCCAGCACATGGGCTAACTCTGTATAAAAATTTTGTCAGAACTCGCATAGATTATTTTTTGATATAACAAATTGATGCAGTACTCTTTTTCTATATGCAAGTACTAACGCTTCCCTCGGTACTTCCATATACCACCCCCAAATTTTTTAAGTGCGTATTGTAAATTACTATATTCTCACACTTATTTATCATATATAGTTCAATTATAAACCAATCACTTTTTATTTTCCATATTTTTCCACAATATTTTTTGTTATTTTTCGAACATTATCATAATATACTCTTATATGAAATAAATAATTTATATATAAGAATATATTATTAAACTCATCTACTTCTGCATATTCCTCACAACACTCTATCTTTTAACAATATCATGCTCCAACATAAGCTCATTAACAACATCGACAATCTCCTTTGTATCTTTAATAAATTCCCTTACTGTGTTGATGTGAATAGGCTTTTTTTCTGCGTTTTCATGAAACATATCAAACTGATGGGCGATGGAGTTTCGTCTTTCACAAAGTCTGTTCATCCTTTCTTTTAGTTTTGTTACTCTTTCCTTTCTGTCTATTTCATAGTTGTAGATTTTGCTTGCAATTTGATACATATGCAGTCCGATCATATTCATCGCTTTTTCGATTGAATCGTAGGAAATCAGCGAGATTTTGCTGTATTCGTAGTTTATAAATTCAATAAACCATGAGTCGTCTTGCTCTCCTTTTAATACATCTAAAATCGTTCCAAGTTTTATATTTATATTTTTATAAGGTTTTGTCTCTTGCCATATCTCGTCATACATCTGCATTATGCCGAATTGAGTAATTTCATGAAAATAAAAGTCGAGTGAGCCACCTAAAAACACAATCTGAGAACGCAGGATATAATCTATTTTTTCCTTATCCTTACTCTCCAATAAGTCAATAGTTTTAAACTGCTCCTCTATATCTTTTATACTGTCTTCAAAATGCTTTTTAATTTCGGCTAAGTCGAATTTTATAACTTCGGGTTGTACTTTGTCCCTTGTATTTGACTTTCTTTTAGATAAATCTAAATCGCGATGTTTATCTAATTTCATCATCCAACACCACCATTATCTTTTAGACTAGGAACAGCGCCATATCTTCCCATTATGTACCCCTTTGCGATGTTTTCATCAGCCCTAATATTTTTAATTTCGACAAGAGAATATAGCTCCGTTGCCCTGTCTTTTCCCAATTGTGCAAACCAAATCTGATCATTTCGGAATAAATTTAAGCTAAGCAAACTTATATCGTGGCTTGTGAAAATAAGTTGGGCAGAGTTCTTTGGAAGATGGGTATTAAATAAACTTATAATTTTATAAGCAATATTTCGGTGAAGGTTTAATTCGATTTCATCCACAATCATCACCTTTCCATTTATAAAACTCTCTACAATAGGTAAAACAAGGTCAAATAATTTGTTGATTCCCATCGACTCCTCTTCATACAAATCAGTTTCAAACTCGTCGTAAACGAATTTTATTCTTATATCTTTATCGTCTAAATTTTCTCCTGAACTTTCAATTTTAATATCCTTTATATCACTATCAAGCTCGCGAAAAACAGATATAATTAACTCCCTCATCTTCTCACTTTCCATCATAACCTTAATACAGTTTTTTCTTTCAGTCTTTACATCACTATTTTGTATGACAAGATATTCTTTAAAAAACAAAAATGCATTATTTATCTCAAAAATATCACTTTTATCACCAATGCACGACAGCAATAGTTTATTATCGCCAATTTCATTTTCGATTATCTCCAACAACACCTTATTTTCTTCAAATTTTTCACCAAAACAGACTTCTCCTTCCTCTCTTTCAAAAACCTTCATAGCATTTTTATCCTCAAAATAATATAAATATTCCTCATCCACCAAATTATCTTTTAACACAAATCCATAAGCATATCTAATATCATTTATTATATATTGCATATTAAACTCGCTTTTTTTATCATGAGCCATCTTGTGAGTAGGTTGTTTCAACACTTCACCAGGTCTATTTTCTCTACTTTTAATAACCAGATCTCTCATAAATTCAATACCTTTAAAAATATTGCTCTTTCCTGCACCATTTGGTCCATAAATGACAGAAGTATGCAAAATCCTAAAATCGTCAAATTTCTTTAAAAATTTTTCATTTTTGATATTATCCGTCGCAATAGCCGAAAAAGTGACCTTTTCCTTAATCGACTTAAAATTGCTACACGAAAACTCCAACAACATGACTTATGCCTCCTTATTCATAATCATCGTCAAACCCGTCATATTCAAAGTCTTCATCATCCTCATCATACCCATTTGGATATAACAAATCCTTCATATCATCGAGTTCCTCGCGCAACTCAATAAGCTCGCTCTTAGAATATTGTCGAAGTTCATCCTCATATTGATTAAAATCCTCGATAAGCTCCTGAATAATTTCCTCCCTAGTCTCCCAAATTTCCTCTAACTCATCCTCAGAATAATCCGCCAGCTCGTCCTCATCTTGCTCGCAATATTCTACAAGACCCTGTATCATTTCTTCCTTAGTCATAACAATCCTTCCTTTCAATATCTTAAAATTAACTTTATGATTTCTATTTTTAAAATTCATAACTTCATATCTTGCTCATATTTTGCATAGGTTTCATATATTTATGCACTCGTTTTTAAATTTAAAATTCACTGCGTTCATAACGTCAACGACTTCGTACATTACTTAAAATTCACTGCGTTCATAACGTCAACGACTTCGTCCGTTACTTAAAATTCACTGCGTTCATAACGTCAACGACTTCGTCCGTTACTTAAAATTCACTGTGTTCATCCCAAAAAGTAAAAAAGACTAGAACCTTTATTCTAGCCTTTTTAATTTACTCCCAACCGTGCCATGGAGCAATTTCATCTTTATATCTTTGTACTAATTCCTTACTTCCCACAATCATAGGTTCCAAATCCACTTGACAGCAATTATCCGTATAACTTATTACAACATCAGTAACTTCATACTCGTAAATATTAAACTCGCCGTATAAACTGTCGCTTATAAAATCCCCTTTGTGAGGTATGACATCACTCTCGATTGTTTTGACAATATTCGCAAATTCATCTATTTCTTTGCTTCTTTCGTTTACCAATATTCCTTGTGATAATGTTATTTTCATGGAATGCCTCCTTGTTCGTTTTCAGACTACATTCTACAATTCTACATGAATGGAGTTTTTTCCTTTTTTTTATGGTATTTTTTTAATTATGGGAAATTATATACCTTTTTTGTGTTCTACTTTTACTACACTTAATTTTCCATTTGGCATGGCATTTTAGTTTTTATTTATTTTACAATGTACTTCCATCTTCAAGTATAACAGTCCCATCATCATAAATTTTCTTCACAGCCGGATAAATCTTCTCTCCACAATATTGACACTTTCCTAAATATCGTGAAACTGCACAAGTATTTCCACAAACAGGACAATCTTCATAAGTGAATGTACTTGACAACGATCTTCTAACCTCACAACCTTGACAACGATTAGTCATATCTATAAAATTTTCTTTATCTACATAATGTCTTTTCCATTCACACCAAACTTTATTGCTATTCTTCTTACCTGATGATTTTTTACTACTTTCATTTGAGTTGCTATTACTAGCCACCTGTTGCTTTTGCTCTTCCTGTTTCTTAGCTTGTTCTTCTGCTTCTTTTTTCTTTTCTTTACAAGTTTTCAAAAGCTCATTACATTTATCTAATTGTTCCTTAAGACTATCACTTTTTTTACATTCTTCTATAGTATCTTCAAGATCCTTTTGCGCACTCTTATATTTACCATCATTGATTTCCTCTTCAAAAGAATCAATCGAATCATCTATATTTTTCAATACTGTTTTTTTATACTCATTAGCCTTATCTTTCACTACATCAGTTTCAGTTTTTATATCATTAATCTTATCTATTTTTTCTATCTGAAGGAAATAAGCTCCATGTTCCTCTGAATCTTCAGCTTCCACCAATAAATTCAGCTGCTTTATTAAATTTTTAGCCTCTGTATCATCTTTTTTAGACTCCAACGCTAATTTAAAATAATCAATGGCTTTGTCATATTCCTCCTCTATAACATTTGATTTTCCTTTTGACATAGCATCTTTATATTCTTGACTTATACCCTCTGATTGTTCACTTATTTCTGCTTTGTTACAACCTACAACCATTATTCCTAGAATAAATAGCATTAAAATAATTAATCTTTTTTTCATTTGTTTTTACTCCCCCATATTTTTTTAGTTAATAAAATTATAGTTTGTTTTTTAATCATTCTCAACATTTTGTCTGGGGAATATCTATAAGCCTACATAATATAGCATCTATACCTATTAAAATGTATACTATTATTATGATACATTCATATAAGTACGGAGGGAAATTTTATGGAATTAACAAAAAACAAGTATCAATAACAAAAGAAGTAGCCATACTATTCATGCTACTTCTACATTTATTCTACACAAAAGATTATCAAGGCTTATTCACGCCGCTGATCATGATTAAATGTGTTCCACTAGTTTATTATCTATCCTTGTTTGGGGACTGTTGTGTGGCAATTTACTGTTTTTGCAGTGGCTATGGACTTATGTATACATACAAAAATAACCCATGAAACTGAATAGACTTATTTTGGGTGGTATGCTTACCAACATATGTATATGAGCGGTCATCAAGTTCACTTATATTCTTTTCACATCTTTATATTTATATAATTGTGTAATTATTTGTCCTATACTTTCTCGATATTGATTATATATGATTTTTCGTATATACTTAAGTGTGAGGACAATATTGATTATTTGATAGACTCTTCTTCTATTTATATTAGACATAAGCGCTAGGTCTTTTGTACTGTTGCCCACTTTGTATAATCTGTAAATTTCAGCATCTCTCACCCATTTGTATACTGTTGTTAAAGTTGGCACATATAAATAAGAGCCTCCAAATAAGAAACAAGTTATTAATATATTTCTCATAGTGTACTCACCGACTACATAACTTTGTTCCTTGCTGACTTTAGACATCAACTCTTCAAATTGCTTCGGCGTAATTAATCCACATTTTGTAATTATCAATTCTATAAGTTTTGCTAAAGTATTAACTATCTTCATAACTAATCCCCCATAAACTATTCATTACAATCACAACTATATCTAAACTACAACCATTATTACTTTCTTTTTTATTACATTTAATCTATTTACTCTATCTATAAGAAATAAAATTAATATCCTTTAATGAATCTATAATAAATATTTGTTCTTCAGATTCAATCTGAATTCTAAATTGTCCAAAATTATTATATAATTCTATGAATTCATTAAAACAACCATTTCCTTTATCTGCTGTTCCCTTTAATGTATATCCGCCAAAATTTATCTCTATCAATATATCATCTTGTTGCTCCATAACATTAACACTAATACTCTTATTAAAATCAATATATATCGGTCTATACGAAAAATTAAATAATTCCACAGATGATTTTATTTTATTAACAATATAATCAAACTCAATTTTGTTTTTGCACACCTTGCCGATAGTTGGATAAATTAATTCATTTTGACCATCGCTTATAGCCAAACCGCCTATGAGCATAGATTTTTTATATCTCCTATTATATAAAATACTCTCTATAGCTTTACCTACATACTCCTCACCTTTTTCATTGTCACCACTTTTAATTAAGAGCATTCCCAGCCCTAATAATGCATTATCATGATTTGGATTTAACTGTAAGCATTTTTCAAAATTATATTTTGCTTTGTCATCTTCTCCAATAAATTTATACAGTTCTGCTTTCTGAGCATATGCTTGATACATTATTGGATATAATTCTATCGCCTTGTCCAAATATTTTAAACAGTTTTCTTTGTTTTCATCAGATTCAGAATACATAATTTCTTTGTTTTCACCAGATCCAGGATATATAAATTTATAAAAATAACACACACCCATATTTAAATATGATTCTGCCAAATTGCAATTTAAATCTAAAGATTTTTTATAATATTCTATTGCATCCTCAATTTTCTCAGCAAAGTGACAACAAACCCCTAAATTATAATAAACCTCCTCTGTTTTATCAACTGCTTCAGCTTCCTTAAATACCATTATAGCCTCATCATATTCTTCCATCTTTGCCAAACTAATACCCTTTATTATTAATGCCTCATAATTAGTCTTATCTTCATCTAATACTTTTTGACTATACTCTAAAGCCATTTCACAAATCTCCATATTTAAATATATATTAGCATATCTTAAAAATATATATTCACAAGGCAATATATCTTCAAAACTTTTATATATACTCATTGCCTTATCAAAATCTTCGTCTTTCTCATAATTAGATGCCAATAATAACTTTTTATCTAGCTTATGGAGTAAGTCTTCACCTTTCTGAATTCCCAATTTTTCTAATACATTTTTAACATCTTTAGATGCCCCTTTATTCTTAAATTCAAAAATTTCTTCCTCTCTTAAAATTCCCATTGCTTTGTACGCATTTATAGCATTTTTTCTGTTAACAAGTTCACTTTCAGCTTCTATCCTTTGTACTGTTCTTACAGAAACATCAATTTTCTCAGCTAATTGCTCCTGTGATATACCCGTTAGCTCCCTTTTTTCTTTTAAAAAATTCTTTTTTTGCATTCTCCCTCTCCTTATTTATATAATTTGTTTATATAGTAGTATATAAATAACGAAAAGTGAACGACAAAATAGGCGACATTTTTATTTTTTTTATACTACTGACAAAAATACTTCTTAATAACAGTCATTCCATCCCCATTTAACCTACAAAGATACTTCGCTGTATTTTCATCATAATTCTTTTCATTAAAATAATTCCCAGTTATAATCATATAATCTCCATTTATCCTGATGTACCACATCGAATTGCCACTCATTATACATTCCTCGGATCCATCACTAAAACTCATTCTATAAAGACCAGAATCATCTGTGTAATAAATATACCCCGGAGAAATCCCCTGCATATCAGCACCTTCCAAAACTGTTGATTTTTCACCAGAAGTTATATCAACCTTATATATATTTCCATCATCATTAAAATATATATAATTAGAATCCCCCTGCAAACAATTCATCCAAGAATCAACATCCCCGCTACATATAATTTCTTCTGGCCCACCAGCCATATCCATACTCTCCAAATAATAAATGTCATTAACATAATTGACATAATAAATCCTTGACTTGTAAACGGTAAACTCCTCGATTGTCTTTGAATCCGTTATACATTCCTCATCCTCCCCATCCAAAGACATCTTATAAATTCCACTCTTAAAATACCCCTGATCCTCGCTGAACTCCTGCTTCATATAATATATATTTCCATCATAAATAGTGAAATCTATTCCATCTGCCAACATCTGAAAATCCTCACCATTAGTGCGAATTTTGAAAATATATGGGGATATATAATCGCATAATCCCCCCTCAGTGTCTATCACACCATAGAGCCAGTCACCTTGGATGATGAAGTTGTCATCAAATATCGAGCCCTTTTTGCTGTATAATAGTGATGATTTTTTGGTGTTTGTGTCTACTTTGTATATTGAATCGTATATTGCGTAGTACATGTTCTCGTCTTGTGGTGTGGTGTTGGAGCAGGCAGTGATTAGTAGAGTTGTGATTAGTAGTGTTGCTAGGATTAGTTTTTTCATTTTGTTTCCCCCTTTTTTGTTTTTATTTATTTTATTCTTTTGGGAGGGTGATTATCCTTTAAAAAATAAGCTAAATGAATATAAAAAAGAGTACTTCAAAATAGTTTTTTATTCTATTTTTCAGTACTCTTATTTTGATGTTTACATGCATATTTATAATTTTAAATATCTTTGTTAAACCTATTTTGGTATATATTTACTCAATTTGCAATCAGTTTACATTCTCACTATTTTCTTTTTTGGGACTAATATCACATGCAATAACTGTTTTTACAAATCTTTTAGATTTAACCCTTGTAGCTCTCATACATACTATATATACTGCCAGTAAATATATAATTGCTTTCTTATCAAATGTAATTAATTTCATTACCATAGAAAGAATAATATATACTATTATCATCAGAATTGTCGTTGTAGACATATCACGGCACATTAAATAATCTCTGTGTGCAATCAAAACCTTTTTTTCTGATTCATGTTGTCGCAATAATTTATACCATTTACTATTTTCATATTGCCTACGAGATTTTTTCTCTGATGGCATATTATCATAAATTTCACTATATGCTTTAATTACATCATATGTTGTAAAACGTAGATCTTTAGTCTTATCTTTTATATCAGTAAAAATCGTCTCTCCTGGCATCGGACTCCACAAAAAAACAATTATCTTTTTAATATGATTTGAGATCATACAATCACAAACTATGACCATTGCATAGATAATACTTGAAAACAGTCCAGAATTTATAATTGTAATAATCAATTTCATATAGCTATTTTCTTCTATTACTCCATCAAAAGTAATCGTTCCTATCAAGCATAAAACTACCAAAATATTTGCTATAACAAAAATTTTCAATTCATTTACTCTATAATCTTTTATATTCATTGTTTTTTCCCTTTAATAATATAGTTCTGCGTATTTGTAGGTGATATAATTGTCATTAAAAACATATCTGTACTAACTTTTGTTTCTTCAAAAGTTTTTATATCTCTTTTGCTTGGTGATGCATTCCCAGAAGTATGTGTATGCCATTCCCCAATATATCTCAGATGACCATTTGTTCTTTCATTTAAACTTCTTATATATTCTTTTACTCCTTCTTTTCCCATCACTACAGTATTAGTCTCTCTTTTATTATCTTTAGGAATAAATGTATCTATTACAGTAATTCGTTTAATTCGTTTTTCTATACATCCAATCCATATTCCTGAATTTTCTAGTCCTTCCTTTGAATATTCTTGAATTTTTTGATAAAGTGAATGTTTAATATGAATAGACCATCCATCTACTAATGGTAAGAACACCATTGGTTCTATTTCATAAATATATAGTCGGTTATTTGTCAAATTATCAAAGTCAAAAATATTTATACATGCAATCCCTTTTTCTCTTTCTTGATATTTATTAATCAGATGTGGAACTACACTTGCATGATTGCTTATTGTTGCATCATCTAAAATCATAGTATCAGAACTACAACCAAATCCTATATGATATCTCATATCCTCTGGTTGTTTATATGTAAGCCAGTTTGAAATAATATCTTCTTCCAATGCTTTCAAATATAAAGATACTTGCATATCATATACATCAGGATTTCTATTTTTACCTTCAAACAAAGAAAGTCCCATCTTTCCTACTAAGTATATTTCTGTTCTTAGCATTGGTGATTTTATAATTTCTCTTGATAAAGACCAAAATAAACTTCTTTTTGAAGCAGTACAATCAACCGTAATACCCTCTGGCAGTATATCTATATCAAATATATTTTCAAAATGACTTGAACTATTATTAGTAAACATACAGTCCATTTCAATTTTCATAATACGAGCTTTTGGAAAACCTATAGCAGCCCTTTTACTTACATAATGCCTTACTAAATTATGTGGTAAAATAATATCTTTATCATAAAGATGTTGCTCTGTATATCCCATACGTGCTAAATTCATAGAAATCTTAGAGCCTAATGCCCCACACCCTAATATATTAATTGGTCTCTTTGAAATATTCTCTGTGCCAGACAACCTCTCAGTCATTTGCTTATTTAAAGATTGAATTGTTACAACTTTTTGAACAAGACAATTTTTAATATCTGCGGAAGATTTTAATTTATACGATAGTAATACTGCTATAAATTCATACTCAGAAAATCCACCAATTACCTGCATTGGACGCTTTACTGCCATAATAATTAATATATCTTTTAATTCATCAAGTTTTTTTCTCTCATAGAATTTATTCTCCATCTTACGAATTCCATGTTGTATTCTACTCTCACAAGGAAAATTTTTTAAATCTTTTTCCTTATAAAAAGGTTGACTAATATAATCGCTTATTACATTTTTCCTATCAAATACAAATATACATGGCAGAATATTTTTATCTAATCCTTTATCGTATTGTAAATTTAAAACTTCAAAATATTGCTCTCCCTTTTTTTTCATTCCTATAACACAATCTCCACAATCTTGTTTATACGTTGATATAATATTTAATAAATAATCAAAATCAATTTCAACAAATCCTGATATATTTTCATATCTAACTGTTTCAAACCCATCATCATTTATAAGTTCGCCATTAACCAAGTCAGAAAACCAATCATTAACACGATCACAAAATGCCATTGGACCATTTTCATAAAACCATTCGTTTATATCTCCCCTGTACAGACATAGATTCATCATTTGAATATTACTATCAGGAACACCATTATTCAAATGTGGTATTCTATCAACAGGAAAATCATTTCTTACAAATAAAATTGCTGGTGCAGAAAAAGGATAATCTGTTCTTGCATACATTAGAATTTCCTCATTCGGATTAACATCTAGTTCTCTATATACACCATTTGTTGGTATTGAAATTTTTAGCTTAATATGAATAAATAACCCTTCAGATAAGTTACTTTCATATATTTTTATTATATCCATACTATAATTTTCATTTATTGATTCTATTAACGGCATATATTTTTCAGGATACTCCTTTAATTCATGAAATTCGTAGCATTCAAAAATTGTATTCTGCATATTATTTCCCACCATATGATTTTTGTGTAAAAGAGTTATATTGAGTTGTTGACATATCAATGGACTTAATTGAAAGTCCTTGACCAGTAATTTTAAAAGTTAATGGTTTTGGGTTGTTCTCATTCGGATATTCTGCTGTACATTTAAACCTTTCTGCCTCTTTTAAATGCTTTATATATACATTTTTTGCTCTATAACTTGGTGGATTATCGTCATCACGCTTAATAGCTTTGCTTGAAGAAACTATATAAGCCTTTTCTTTGGATTTTTCAAGAAAGGATTTAATATTTGAATCTGCTTTTCCTGTATGTGTATCTTCTGTACTAACCGCATGCCAAGAGCAGTGGTGTGGTGCCAATAATAAATCAAATTCCATATCTGGATTTAATTCAATAACTTCTTTCCAATTATCACAAACTAGATCCCCACCAATTATAGCAACATATGTACTACCATTAATCTCGAAACTTATTTTAAAAGAAGCCGTACAGTCATTTACATCTGATTCCTCATCATCATTTGCTTTCTTTACCGGTCTTAATACAAATATTTCTGCACCATAATCTTCATCTCCATTTATAGTATCAATAGTTGCTCCAGCGGGAATAATAACATTAGTGTAATCTTTTAACTCTTTGCTATATCCTACAATTTTTATACGATTACCAGGCAAATCAGCTTTATCTTCACCTAATAAGTCTAGTCTTCTCTGTGCCTCTTCTCTTATTGCATCTGCATCATCATTATAATGTTCATCATCCATCATAAGTTTTGCAGGTACATATAATTCATCAATCCTCATTTTATCGTCATCAAGTTTATCTGGTTCACATAGATTGAAATATTCTCTAATCCCACGACAATGATCATTATCAGAATGAGTTAAGAAAAATGCATCTAAATAAATTTGTCCATTATCAGTAAGTAAATTATTATGCAAATATTCATTGCAGTCATAAATTTTATCATTACTTTGAGCATCTCTGATATTACAATCTATCATAATATATCTTTTATTTTTTGTTTCAATAAGTGTCATATCCCCATTATCTACTGGAAAAAATGTTATATAATTTGCCATATAATCACCTTTTAACCTTTCCCTTTTTATATGATAGATTGTCAATATAAGTGCAACATTTTATGTTTATGTTGCAGCGAAGACCTCTGCAGGTGTTTTATATCCAA
>NZ_JBCLNH010000006.1:0-3164 GCF_039062665.1 Clostridium sp. 2218st1_F5_2218SCRN_220325
GTATAAGCTAATAATAAAAAGTATTTAGCTTATAAATATAAATTTTTGAAACTATATATTTAATCAAATAACAATAAATAGATAGTTTCATTTATAAAAATACTTTAAATGGAGGAAAAAATGATGAAAGTAATTAGAAAAGACTTTGCAAAATTATATAACTTTTTTTACTTTATGTTCTGGGGCTTTTATTTTAGCGCTGGATACTTTTACTGTAAAAATATAAAAAATAAATCTTTTCTAATGAGTTCATATTAATCTTAATTTAAAGGTTAAATCTTAAAATATGGAATTGGTAAATAATACTTATTTTATAAAAGAGGACTCTTAGGAGTTCTCTTTTTTTAATAACACATAGTAAATGATGCATTTAGATATAGGAAGGGTGATAGGATGGAGTTACTAGAAGACTATAGAGTAGAGATCGATAAAATAGATAGAGAAATAACACAATTATTAGAAAAGAGAATGAACGTTGCAAAAGCTATTTCTAAATATAAAATGGAAAATAACATGCAAATTTTTCATCCGGATAGAGAGAAAATGGTTATAGAAAAAAACAAGGGATATTTAGAAAATAAGGAGTATGAAGAATTAGTAGAAAGTTTTTATGATAACCTGATGTATTTGAGTAGATTAGTACAACAAAAAGAAATATATCCAGAAAATAAAATATATACTAAACCTTATAAAAATGATAGGGAAAACTTAGTAGTAGGATATCAAGGTGTAGCAGGCTCATTTGGAAATGAAGCTATGCTAAAATATTTTAAAAATATAAAAGAAGCTAAATCATATGAAAAATTTGAAGAAGTGTTTAAAGCCGTTGAAAGTGGGGAAATAGAATATGGAATACTGCCAGTAGAAAATTCATCAACTGGTGGAATTGGAACTGTAGAAGATCTATTAAAGGAATATAATTTATATATTGTTGGAGAAGAATGTATAAAAATAAGTCAAAATCTAGTTGGAATAAAAGGTGCTACAGTAGATGATATAAAAGAAGTTTACTCTCATCCACAAGGATTTGAACAAAGTACAAAATTTTTCGATAAGCATAAAAATTATAATTTAATTCCTTATTCTAATACAGCAATATCAGCAAAATTAGTATCTGATTTAAAAGATAAGAGTAAGGCAGCGATAGCATCTGAAAGAGCTGCAAAATTATATGATTTAAAAATAATTAAAAAAGATGTAAATGATTTAAAAAACAATTATACAAGATTCATTGTTATAGGTAGAGATTTAGAGTGTGATGAAACCTGTGATAAAGTAAGTATATTATTCTCAGTTGAAGATACTAGTGGAGGATTATATAATTTAATAAGAGATATTAAAGAATTTGGTTTAAATATGTCAAAAATTGAATCTAGGCCAAATAGAAATAACCCTTGGAACTATATATTCTTTGTAGATTTTGATGGAAATCTATTTGATGAAAATATAAAACAAGCGGTAAATGTAATTGCAAGAAACTCTAAATATTTTAAACTTTTAGGTTGTTATAGAGATATTAAGTGTAAATAAATTTTAAATTAATACACATATATATAAAAATAATCATTTAAAATAAAGAGATAAATATGACATTAAAAATATAAAATTTATTGTGGAGGATAAAGTTATGATAGTTGTATTAAAAATAGGATATACACAAGACCAATTAAATGAGATATTAAACTTCTTAAAAGTAAGAGGATTAAGAGTATCTATATCTCATGGGAAACAAATGTGTGTTATAGGAGTTATAGGCGATACTACATTAGTAGATCCAGATGAAATATTAGCTTTCTCATATATAGAAAAAGTTATGAATGTAAGCGAACCATACAAAAAAGCTAATAGATTATTCCACCCAGCAGACACTATTGTCGATGTAAATGGAAGTAAAGTCGGTGGAAATTTTGTAGGAATAATGGCAGGTCCTTGCTCAGTAGAAAGTGAAGAGCAAATAATAGAAGTAGCAAAAGCAGTAAAAAAATCAGGGGCAAACTTCTTAAGAGGAGGAGCTTTTAAACCGAGAACATCACCATATAGTTTCCAAGGTTTAGAACTAGAAGGATTAGAATTATTAAAAATAGCAAAACAAGAAACTCATCTTCCAATAGTAACAGAATTAATGTCTACAGCGTACTTAGATAAATTTGTAGAAGATGTAGATGTAATACAAATCGGTGCGAGAAACATGCAAAACTTTGATTTATTAAAAGAAGTAGGAAAAACCAAAACACCAGTATTATTAAAAAGAGGAATGAGTTCTACAATAGAAGAATGGCTGATGAGTGCAGAGTATATAATGGCTGGAGGAAATGAAAATGTAATTCTTTGTGAAAGAGGAATAAGAACATTTGAAACAGCGACAAGAAACACATTAGACCTAAGTGCAGTACCAGTTATAAAACAAAAATCACATCTGCCAATAATAATAGACCCATCTCATGCAACTGGGAAACGTGACTTAGTAGAACCACTTGCAAAAGCTGCTATGGCAGTTGGTGCAGATGGGCTTATGATAGAAGTACACAACAATCCAGAAAAAGCATTATGTGATGGAAAACAATCAATAAAACCAGATGCATTTGATAAAATAATGCAAACTGTAAAAAAATATGCAGAAGTAGAAGGTAAAGAGATAGTATTAGGAGATACAATAATACTATAAAAATAATAGAAGTTTTAAGGGGTAAATAATTAAATGTTTAAAATAATATAAAGCATTCAAAGTGGATGTGGGAGGAGAATAGATATGATAATAGTAATGAAACCAGGATTCACACAAGAAGAATTAAATGAAGTTGTTGAAGCAGTAGAAAGCAGAGGAGCAGCAGTCGATAAAATAGAAGGTATTGCAAGATCTGTATTGGGCTTAGTGGGGGATACATCATATATAGATTCAGATGAATTATTGACATTTAAATGTGTAGAAAAAATATTAAAAGTACAAGAACCATATAAAAAAGCTAATAAATTATTCCATCCAGAACCTACAATAGTAGATGTGAACGGAACAAAAGTAGGTGGAGGACATCTTGGAATAATGGCTGGACCTTGTTCTGTAGAAAGTGAAGAACAAATCGTAGAAATAGCAAAAGCAGTAAAAAAATCAGGGGCAAACTTCTTAAGAGGAGGAGCTTTTAAACCGAGAACATCACCATATAGTT
>NZ_JBCLNH010000006.1:3260-143559 GCF_039062665.1 Clostridium sp. 2218st1_F5_2218SCRN_220325
AAGTATATAATGGCTGGAGGAAATGAAAATGTAATTCTTTGTGAAAGAGGAATAAGAACATTTGAAACAGCGACAAGAAATACATTAGACCTAAGCGCAGTACCAGTTATAAAACAAAAATCACATCTGCCAATAATAATAGATCCATCTCATGCAACTGGTAAACGTGATTTAGTTGAGCCACTTGCAAAAGCTGCTATAGCAGTTGGTGCAGATGGACTTATGATAGAAGTACATAACAATCCAGCAAAAGCACTATGTGATGGAAAACAATCAATAAAACCAGATACATTTGATAAAATAATGAAGCAATTGCAAGTATACACTGAATTAGAAGGTGTAACAATATAGTATGAAAATCACAATTGTCGGTTTAGGAGTTATTGGTGGCTCCTTTGCCATGGCATTTAAAGAAGCTGGTTTTGACGATGTATATGCTATAGATTTAAATAAAGAATCGATAGAAAAAGCAAAAGATATGGGAATTATAAAAGATGGTTCAGATAATGCAAGAGAGTTTCTAAAAATATCTGACTTAGTGATTATATGCATTTATCCGAAAATAATAAAAAATTTTATCCTAGAGAATAAAAATAATTTTAAAGATGGCGCTATAGTTACAGATGTTGCAGGGATTAAAGGAACCTTAATTAAAGAATTAGATGATATTATACCAGATAATATAGATTTTATTTTTGGTCATCCTATGGCAGGGCGTGAAAATAAGGGAATTGACCATGCAAGCGCCCAATGTTATAAAGGTGCCAATTATCTATTAGTAGATACAGAGAGAAATGATGATGACAATGTCCTCTTTTTACAATCTATAATATATAAGCTTGGTTTTAAAAGAATTATAAGAATTAGCTCAGATTTTCACGACCAGATTATCGCATTTACTTCACATCTGCCGCATGTTATGGCAGTATCATTGATAAATAGTGATGTGGAAGCTAGAAATACAGAAATCTATATGGGAGGAAGCTATAGAGATGCGACAAGAGTTGCAGACATAAATGAAGATTTATGGACTGAGTTATTTTTAGGAAACAAAGAAAATTTACTAGAAGTAATTGATGACTTTATGGCAGAAATGTCCAGATTTAGAAATGATTTGGCAAAAGGCGACAAAATGGCGCTAAATAAACGATTAAAAAGAGCTACAAAAAGAAGAAGACGTTTAAATAAATAGAAAAAGCCCAGAGATATTTAAATTTATCCTGGGCTTTTTTAATTCTAAGGAAATTATATATTATCTGGTTTGTGGATAATGTATAATTTCCAACCTATTAACTAAAGCAACGGAATCTTTGATTCGTTGGCGCTATGAACGTAGTGAATTTTAACTAAAGCAACGGAATCTTTGATTCGTTGGCGCTATGAACGTAGTGAATTTTAACTAAAGCAACGGAATCTCCGATTCGTTGGCGTTATGAGTGAAGCGAATTTTTTGTTGATATTTTAGCTAATTTAAATATTATATTTACAGTAGTTTTTTTATTTATTATAATAAACTACAAGTGCATTTGGGATTATATATAAAAAATGTATAAAAGAGGTTTATAAAATATAAAATAAAAAGGAGGATTTTTAATGTATAAATTAGGGATGATATTAGTAGTAATAGGGTCAATTGGAATAGTGTCTGCATTAACACTAATTGTAGCTGATAAAAATAAACAATCAAAGCCAAAAAATATACAATTACAAAATTCAATAAATAAGCAGACAAATTCAGACTCTTATCAAGATAATAATATGGTAGAGAATTTATTAAATAGCAATCCAGAAACAGAAAACATAATTTATATTGATGATGAAGATGATTATATCGACAATATATGTCCAAACTGTAAGAAGACGTTAAATCCAGATGTTAAATTCTGTTCTAATTGTGGTCAAAAGTTAGTATAAATACGGGGAATAATAATTTTACTTAGATAATTAATAGAAATTATAATATATAAGCGACTTTTAGTCGCTTTTTTAATTCTAAGGAAATTAGACATTGTCTGGTTTATGGATAATGTATAATTTCCAGCCTATTAACTAAAGCAACGGAATCTTTGATTCGTTGGCGCCATGAAGGAAGTGAATTTTTTATATGAGAACAACTTTCTAGTAAAATATTGTAAATTATAGAAAATAATTGTAAAAATCGTTTTTTTGTTATAAAATGTAGGATATAAAATGGGTATATATTTTGGGAGGAATTATGAAAAATAAAGAAATAGCAAAGATTCTAACAATCGCGACAATTGTTGGGAATATAAATATGGCTTTTGCAGAAAATGTAGACAATATAAATGGGAATAATACTTTGACAACTACAATAAGCCAACAATCATCAACAGTAATAAAAACGGGGATAACAACTGCAAGTCTAAATGTAAGAAAAGGACCATCAACAAGTTATGGAGTAATAGGTCGATTATCAAAAGGTGCAAAGGTAGAAATAGTAGAAGTTAGCACTACAGGATGGTATAAGATCAAATTTAAAAACGAATACGGATATGTATCAAATAAATACGTTGAAGTTGATAAAAAAGATGAATCATCAGAACAAAAACCACCAACAGTAATAAAAACAGGAACAACAACAGCTGGACTAAATGTAAGAAAAGGGCCATCAACAAGTTATGGAGTAATAGGTGTGCTATCAAAAGATACAAAAGTAGAAATAGTAGAAGTTAGCATTACAGGATGGTATAAGATTAAATTTAAAAACGAATACGGATATGTATCAAATAAATACGTTGAAGTTGGTAAAAAAGATGAATCATCAGAACAAAAACCACCAACAGTAATAAAAACAGGAATAACAACAGCTGGACTAAATGTAAGAAAAGGGCCATCGACAAGTTATGGAGTAATAGGTGTGCTATCAAAGGATACAAAAGTAGAAATAGTAGAAGTTAGCACTACAGGATGGTATAAGATTAAATTTAAAAATGAATACGGATATGTATCGAATCAATATGTATCAGATAAAAATTCAGGAGAAGGAACAGTAGAGGGAGATAGAGTTTATCAAAATCCTAGCAACTACTTCCAAATACAAGAAAATATAAGCTTTAAAGGACAAGGAAATTATATATTAAAAACAGGTACTATGGGACTTAAAGTTAGAAAAGTTCAAGAAAAATTAGGTATGTCAAGAACAAATAAAGCAATAGTAGGACCTGCTACTACTGCTAAGATAAAAGAGTTCCAAAAATCAATGGGATTATCACAAACTGGACAAGTAGATTATACAACATGGAATGCATTAGGACTTTCTGATGATGATTGGCATAATCTTGGAAGTTATGTATCACCTATACAAATTACAAAGAATAGTACAAAAAATGATTGTATTGAAACTATGATAAGTAGAGCGTATGATTATTTAGGAACAGAGTATATAGTAGGTGCATCAGGGCAACCTGGACAAGGAGTAGATTGCTCTGGCTTAGTTATGCAAGCATTATATTCAGTAGGAATAAATCCATTACCAGTTAGTGTAATTAGACATTCTCAACCAGGATATGAATATGAATCTAGAAATCTATTTACATCAAGTAAATTCAAAACAGTTAGCTATGAAGACAGACAAAGAGGCGATTTAATATTCTATTCAGATCAAAATGGAACAATAATACATATTGCAATATATTTAGGAAATGATCAAGTTATAGAAGCATGGCCTGGTAAAGTAGTAGTATGGCCAATAAAAAATAGCCATAGAGATAGAATCGCAGGAGTTAGAAGAGTTTTTAATTAATATATAATTAATTTAATATAGAGTGAAAAAGACTATTTAATAATATCTATTAAATGGTCTTTTTTTAATTCCCAGGAAATGATAAATTATCTGGTTTGTGGATAATAAATATACAATTAAAAAAAGATAAAATACTACAGAAATATATAGAAAAAAGGAGAATAAAAAATAAAATTGAAATATAAATAAGTAGACTATATAAAAGTATAGAAGTTATATAACCTTTGTAAGATGAAGAAGATAAAAAATTTTATAATGATATTACAAAATATTTTACGTTTTGTAACATTATTATGACATTTAAACAGTACTATATAATTATAGTTGGAATTAAAAAAGGTGTAATAATAGTAAAAATTATTGTATAGGAGGGTTTAGATGGTAGAATCGGATTATGAATGTGATTATAAATTATATATTCAAAAGAAAAGATTACTAAAGGCATTGGCTTTTATTTTTATATATCAAATAATATTTTTGATTATAGTATTTCTCTCTTTAAATTGCCAAGTAATAAATATAGTCTACCTTATATATTTTTTAGATATAGATTTAATCGCTTCAATATTAACATATATATTGATTTGTAAAAATATATACAGAAGTAAGGATAAAGGTGTATTAATATTATCTAGTTTAAATATATATCCTAATGTACTATTTTTAATAGATAAAGATGAGTATATAATTGGAAAGAAAAATGAATTAGTTGACGGATGGATACCAAATCAAAGAATGGTAAGTCGAATACATGCAAAAATAGTTAGAGTGAACAATCGTTTTTTTATAATAGATGAAGAAAGCCTTAATGGAACGTATTTAAATGGAAAAAAACTAACTAAAAAATATATAAAACGCTTAAAAATAGGAGATAGAATTAGATTTGCAAACGTAGAATTTGAAGTAAAATAGGATTTGAAAATCATGACTATTCTGTAAAGGGGGAGTATTATGGAAGAAGTTATAACTGTTGTATTATACTTTCATAGATTAAAAAAGCAAGTTGATTTACAAGTACCAATAAATATATCTGCTACTGAATTTGTAATAGGGGTGAATGAAGCATACAATTTAGGTATAGATATAAATGATTTATCAAAATGTTATCTAAGAAGTGAAAATCCAATAGCCTTATTAAAGGGAGAGAGAACATTAAAAGATTTTAATTTAATAAACGGAAGTATTATAAATATTTTATAGAATATAGAAAGTGATATTGCCTTTATATTTTGTAACTAATATAATTTTCATGAATATGCTTGAAATAAATTTAAACATTTTAAAGTGTTTAGTAAGGAGTTATTTATAAGGAGTTCGATTAGTATGCATAATTTTAAACTTATAATATACGGAAGAAATATATATAGAGAAGAAGTATTAAATAATCAGTTTGAAGTTATAAAGCTTGGAACAACAGTAGATTGTGACATTAGATTTAATGAGAATATATTTTTAAAATCATTTAAAATAAAATTCTTGAGAAACAATGATTTATGGACAATAGTTTGTGATGAAAATACAGAAATTCATTCACATAAAAAAATCCTAAAATCAAAAGAATTATATAATGGAGATAGTATTTCAATTAAATACACTCAAACAGATATAAATATTTTTAATATAGACTATTTAGTAGATTTTGATGTTATTCAAAATTATGACAGAATTATAAATATAAGTAATTTATCACAAATAAAAATAGGTGGAACACTTAATTGTGATATTTATATTGAAGATAACATTGCTAAAAATGAATTTATCACTCTAAAAAAGAGTGAAAATAAATATATATTAATTGATAATCAAACTACATATGGAGTTTATTTAAATGGGAGAAAGATAAATTCAAAGTCATTTTTAAATGATTATGATTTTTTTATGGTTGTTGGATATAGTTTTTATTTAAAAGAAGGAAATTTATATACAACTTCAAATGATGCAATAAATCCTTTAACATTAGAGTCATTTTATATTCAAAACAGTAAAAATGTATTGAAGTATCCTAAATATAATATAACAACAAGAAAAAAATACACAATTCCAGAAGAAGAAATAGAAATCTTACCGCCAAAACAGAAACCTAGACAGCCTAGAAAAAATATATTTTTATTGTTATTTCCATCTATAGGAATGATTATATTAATTATACTATTAAGAGGATTTATATCAGGGGGAGGAACCTTTGTAATTTATGGGGTTTGCTCAATGATACTTACTTTGATAGTATCTATTTTTAGTTATTATTATAGTCAAAAAGATTATGAAAAAGAAGTTGAAGAAAGAGAAAATAGTTATTTAAGATATATTGAAGAAAAGAAAAAGGAAATTATAGAAATAAGAAAAAGAGAACAAATAGTAATGAGGAAAATGTATAGATCTATGGATGCTAATTTAAAATCAGTAGAAGATTTTGATAGTTTATTTGATAGAGATAAAAATGACGAAGATTTTTTATATGTTAGAGTAGGAACAGGGCAATTACCTGCGATTTGTAAAATTAATTATAAATATCCAGATTTTAAAGATTTACAAGACCCTTTATTAGATATACCAGAGAGTATTGAAAAAGGGTATAAAAATCTTATAAATATACCTATAGTTTCAAGATTTTCAGAAGATAATGCAGTAGGAATATTAGGTGAGGATGAACAATTATTTGATATTTTAATAAATATAACTATCGATTTAGCAACAAGACAGTATTATAAAGATGTTAAGTTTATATATATTTTTCATAAAAATGATAGAAAAAGAATGACATGGTTTAGATGGTTTAAACATGTTGAAAATGACGATTTAGGTATAAGAAATATGGTTTATGATGAGGAAAGTACTTCTATAATATTTGACTATATGTATTCAATATTATCAAAAAGGGAGCAACAAAAGGAAGGTAATTTGTTTTCTCCATATTTTGTAGTATTTGTATTTGATAATATGGAATTAAAAACTCATCCAGTATCAAAATATATACAAAATGCTAAAGATTATGGATTTATTTTTGTATTTTTTGAACATTATTATGAATTGCTGCCAAAAGGATGTGCAGAAATAGTCAAATTATCACCAAAGAAAAATGAGGGTTATATATTTAAAACTACAAGTAGTGAAAATAAGATACAGTTTGCTTATGAACCAATAAGCTCTATAAAGGCTTTTGAAATTGCTATAAAAATGGCTGCAATATCTGTAGAAGAAGTAAGTCTTGATAATGAACTTACAAAAAATATTACACTATATGAATTGTTAAATATAATGGATGCTAAGGATTTGGATTTAAAAGAGAGATGGCAAAGTTCTAGAATTGATGAAAGTATAGCTGTACCTTTAGGAATAAAAATGAAAAATAAAAAAATATATCTAGATTTGCATGAAAAATATGATGGACCACATGGATTAGTAGCTGGAACTACAGGTTCTGGTAAAAGTGAAGTATTGCAAAGTTATATTTTATCAGCGAGCACATTATATCATCCTTATGAGTTAGGATTTTTAATAATAGACTTTAAAGGTGGAGGAATGGTAAATCAATTAAAAAACTTACCTCATCTAATTGGATCAATTACTAATATAGAAGGAAGAGAAATACAAAGGTCATTAAAATCTATAAAAGCAGAGTTAAAAAAGAGACAGGAATTATTCGCACTTCAAAATGTAAACCACATCGATGAATATATAGAAATATACAGACAAAATAAAGACATAACTCCGCTACCACATTTAATTATCATAGTAGATGAATTTGCAGAATTAAAAATGGAATATCCAGAGTTTATGAAAGAATTAATATCAGCAGCCAGAATAGGTCGTAGTTTAGGGGTACACCTAATACTGGCTACACAAAAACCTTCAGGTGTAGTTGATGCACAAATATGGAGTAACTCTAAGTTTAAACTTTGTCTAAAAGTACAGACAAAAGAAGACAGCAATGAAGTATTAAAAACCCCTCTTGCAGCTGAGATAACTGAGCCGGGGAGAGCATATTTGCAAGTCGGAAATAACGAAAAGTTCGATTTATTTCAATCAGCATATAGTGGAGCGAAAACACCAAATGGAGATTTAAATGACAAAAATATATTTGAGCTTTATCAAATAAATTTATGGGGAAAAAAGAAATTAGTTTATACAAATAGACAAAAGGATGAAGAAAATAGAAAAACACAGCTAGAAGCTATAGTAGATAGAATAAAAGATTATTGTGATTTAAATAATATACCTAAATTACAAGGAATATGCCTACCGCCTCTTAATGACATAATTTATTTAAAAGACCTAAGAAATACATTTAGAGATATACAAAAGGGGATATCTGTTTTAATAGGAATATTTGATGATCCAGATAATCAAATACAAGAGGAACTGAGTATAAACTTATCTAATAATACATATATAATAGGTTCTTCGTTATCAGGAAAGACAATATTACTAGAAACTATATTATGTGACTTGATTAAAACATATACGCCAAAAGATGTAAATATATATATTATTGATTGTGGAAATATGGCTCTTAGAATATTTGAAGATTCAAAAATAATCGGTGGTGTAACTATTACTTCTGAGGAAGAGAGAATAAACAACTTACTTAGAATGTTAAAGATAGAAATTGAAAAGAGAAAACAAGTATTTTTAAAACATATGGTTGGAACTTATTTAAATTATATTGAGTCAGGATTTAGGGATATGCCACAAATCATTTTAATAATAGATAATATAACTGCATTTAGAGAATATTATCCAGGATATGATAATGAAATATTGATGTTATCAAGAGAGGGTCAGAGTGTAGGTATAAACCTTATAGTTACAGGAATGCAGACAAATTCATTAAATAGCAGAATGTTATCTAACTATCCAACAAAAATATCTCTTCATTGCAATGACAAATCAGAATATTCTAATTTACTTGGTAGAAGTCAAGTTTATTTAAAAGATACTCCAGGCAGAGGTCTTATAGTTTTAGATAAAAGAATATTGGAGTTTCAGACTGCACTTCCAGTAAGAGGAGATAAAGAATTAGACAGAAGTAAAAATATACAAGAATTAATAAAACACTCGAATTTAACTTATAAAAATATAAAAGCTAAAAAAATACCTCAAGTGCCACCAGTTATTTACTTTAATAAATTATTTGAAGAAGAAATGGATCTATTTAAACATAAATATAAAATTCCAATAGGCATAGATTACAACAGTATAGAATATGTGTACTTTGATTTATTAGAAAATAGCTTATTTGCAGTAGTTGGAAGGGACAAAAGTGGAAAAACAAATTTTATTATGAATATACTTTCAACAATAAATAAAACAATATTTTTAAACAAAACAAAAGCATACATAATAGATAGCTCTAAACGCCAGTTATCACAAACAAAACAATATGGATTTGTAGAAAAATATACATTAGATTTATCTGATATAGAAATAATTGTAGACGATATTTATGATGAATTTGAAGAAAGACAGGATTTTTATAAAGATAATATTGAAGATATGGATGAAAATGAAATATTAGAGAAATTACCACTGTATTTAATAGTAATAGACAACAATAAATTTATAAATGAAATAAGTAAAAATAAAGAACTTAATACTAAATTTATGAATATGATAAAGAGTTTTAAAAATTATAAAATGTCTATAATTTTTACAAACATAGAAAATAGCAATCTATCTTATAATGCTCCAGAAATATTAAAAAAAATAAAAGAAAACAAAAGGGCAATTATATTTGAAGATTTAACTAATTTAAAATTATTTGATGTTAGCATGAAACAATCTAGAGAATTTTCAAAACCAATATCATTAGGGGATGGATATTTGCTTGAAAATGGAGAATATACAAAAATAAAGACAATAAAATACGATTAGTAAATATATTTATTAGTTTGGGGGAGTTAGATGAAAGAGGTTAAGAAAATAGATACAAAGTATTTTTATAATACTATTTCAGATTTAAAAGAGAGCATAAAAACATATAGAATTGCAAGAGAAACAGTATTTAGAGCAACTGATGAATTAGAGAGTTCGTGGGAAGGAGAAGGCAAAAATGGCTTTCATGACGAGTTTGTTTTATTAAAAACTAAATTGAATGACCAAGAAGATAATTTAAGAGAAATGGCATTGATGCTAGAGAAAATTGCTTTAAGATATGAAGAATTTGATACAGATGTTTCAAGCCAAATTGAAAGTTCTACGAATTCAAAAAAATAGTGGATTTAATTATAACGTATAGACGGTTAAATATGATTTTATTTATTTTAGGGGGAGATTATGAGTAATTTAAAGCATAAATATAAAGAATTAAAAAGATTACAAAATAAGATTATGGAAAAAGATAATTTTGTCAATGATATAAATTATAAAATAGATGATTTGAAAGAGGATTGTATAGATTCGTTAAAATCTACAGTTAATATCTCAATTGAAGATATAGTATATGAATATTATGAAAAATATCCATATATAGATGATTTTTTGATAGAAGCAAATAACAGCATAGAAAATGAACTTAATAGACTTTATGAAAAAGTTCAACAAGAGGAAATTGAAAACAAAGAAAGGTTTAATAACTTATTTGGAGGGCTTATCTAATGGGAGAGATGATAATAAATTATTCAAAGCTAAATGGTTTATCTAATACAGCTAAAAAAGCAGCAGATAGATATAATAAAAGAATAAATCAATTAGAAGGATTTCGAAAAAAGTTAGATGAATTAGATACTCTCAATACTGGAAATTTGAATCAAGCTAATCTGCAGATAAAAAATAGAATTAATGAATGTATAAATAAAAAAGAAAAAATGACTATATTTAAACAAAAGATAGATGAACTAGAAAATGAAGTACTAAACACTGATAGAAAAGTAGCGAAAAGAATTAAACAAGATAGTAAATATTTTAAGGTTAAAAATAACATAAAAACAGGTATAGGAACACATATACTAGTATATTTAAATCAAAGTAAATATAACCCTATAAATAAATTGGAGTTTATAACTAAATTAATAACAGGATGCACTACAGAACAATTCAGAGAGGCGATAAATATTAATTTTAGAAACTTAAAATACAATATAAAAGATTTTTATTATGAAAAGGGCGGAAAGTACTGGATTAACATCTTAAAAGATGGAGTTACAACTGTAGCAGCAGCAACTCTATTAATAGCAGCTGCAGTTGGTTCTGGAGCATGGATAATAGCTGCACTAGGTGGAATCGCCGCTACTATATGGTTAGGATATAAAGGAATAACAAAATATATTTATGATGTAAAAGCATTAAAAGAATTTAATACTACTAAAAACAATGCTAAAGCCGATAAAATAGACGACAAAGATCATATAAATGCAAGTGAGTATATAGGTGGAAAAGTCACATCAGCAACAATCGGTAATAGAGAAATAGGTGAAAAAATAGGAAGAGGAACTACACAAGTTATAAGTTCATATTTTTTATTTAAAAATTTAAAAGACTTTACTAAAAATAAAATAAGTGAAATTAAGGCATATGACAAAAATATTTCATTTTATAAAAATCTAATCAGTACAAAACCATTTAATAAAGATGATTTAACAAAATTAGATAAATCCACTAATTTAATAAAAAGATTTAGTCAGGGAATAGGTATAGACGATATAAATACTTTAAATAAAATTTCAAATATGAGTAGAGATATAGGCACTATAACTATGAAAGTTAATCCAATAGGTGAAGTAATAAGCTCTATAAAGTCATATAAAGATGATTATTTTTCCGCTAAAAAATCAAAAAATCACATTATAAATAATTTAAATATCCCATTGCACAATATTCCAAACATTAGGTATATAAACTTAAATCCTCAAGCTAACACAAGTTTAAATAGATATAAGTTATATAATTTTGGAACATAGAAAAACTTAAAATATTCTAAGGGGGGAATATAGTGATAACACAAGAATATATAAATCAAGCTAAAGTACTTTATAGTGTAGGAAATTATAGAGAATCTATAAATAAGTATAAAGAGGCACAAAAACAAAATCCAATGGATATAGATATATATTTTGGGTTAAGTGAATCATATATAATGCTAGAAGACTTTATAAGTGCAGAGGAATGTTTAAATAATATATTATTGATAGATAAAGATAATGCAAAGGCATATTTCTATCTAGGTAATATTAAATTTTTACAAGATAATCAACAAGATGGCAAGGAAGCATACTTAAAAGCGATTAGTTTAGGATTTTCAGATATAGATATTTTTATAAATTATGCAATTATATGTGAAGAAAATGAAGATTACTATAAAGCATTAAAATACTATAATAAGGCTTTGTCAAAAGATAAATTTAGAGCTGATATTATGTTGAGAAAGATAGAAATATTAATAGGAATGGACAAAATTGAAGAGGCATTAGAAAACTTAGACTTATTTATACAAATAAATCCCGATTTATTTGAAGGATATCATTTAAAATTTTTAATATTAATAGAAAACAACAGACTCCAAGAAGCACAGCAAATTCTACAAAGTGCAATGGCAATGTTTCCTGAAGATGAAGGATTTTTATTCGATAAGGTGATTTTGTTTGAGGAACAACAAAAAATACAAGAAGCATTGGAGATTTTAGAAACTGTATTTAAAAATAATAACAGTAAAATTGTATTAAATGAAAAAGCTAAGATTTACTTATCACAAAATGAAGTACAAAAAGCTAAAAATACACTAAAACAAATAATTGACTTAAATAAAGATGAATTTAATGAAGATAGCTCATTTTATTTAATTATGATCTATATAAGTGAAAATGATTATTTAAATGCACAAAAATATATAGATGAAATAATTGAATATAAAAATGAAGGAATATATTATTATTCAGCTCTTTTCCTAAAAGGTCAAGTAATAAAAGCGCTTTATGGTCAAAACTCTTGTAAAGATTATTATGAAAATACAGTTGGTATTTTAAGACAAGGAAGTTTAGACTATCCAGATAACTTGGACTTAATTATCTATAGAGGAATTATATATAAAGAATTAGAGAATTATGAAAGAGCATTGGAAATGGCTAATTATATTCTGGCTATATCTGATAATATTGGAGAAGCTTATTTATTGAGAGCGCAGATATACGAAGCTATGGGAGATATTGAAAAATCACAAAGTGATAAAAAGTTAGCTGTGGATAAAAGTGAAATACTTAATAAATTTGGAATTTAGGGAGGGGGCATGATGTCTAAAATATTAAAAGTGAATTTTGATGCATTTGAATATACTATATCTAAATATCAAGAAAGTATAGATTTATTTGAAGAAACTTTAAATAAACTAAATAAAAGTATCGATATATTAAAAACATCTGGCTGGGATAGTGCTGCAAGTGAGGAATTTTTTAATACTTTCGATAATAAGTGGAAATATAATATGGAACTTCACATAAAAATATTAAATCATTTTAAAGAATGCATAAAGTCATCACAGGAAGACTATAAAAAACTAGATGAGTTAATTCAAACAACATTAAAATCATTACAACTGTAATATAGTAAAAGATTATTAGATATAAATCTAATAATTTAAAATAAATATTTTTAGGGGGTAGAAAGATGGCAGATAGAATATTGTATAGCATACCAGAGATGAAACAAGCAGGGGCTAATTTCCATGCTAAAGCAGAGGAAATAAACGATATTTTAAATTATTTGAATTCTGAAATAGAAAATTTAGAAAGTGTATTTGATGGTGCAGCACAAGATAGCTTATTTGCTAAATATCAAGAATTACAAGAAAGTTTAAAACAATTTCCAGAGGTAGTAGATAATCTAGGTTCATTAATAGAAAATATAGCCCAACAAGTAGAACAAAATGATCAAGATATGGCTAGCTCCATATCTTCTAACTAATATTTAAATAATAGGGTTGTTATTATTTTTTATAATAATGACTCTATTTTAAGGAATGATAGTATGAGAATGTTTAATATTTCGGCATCTGTAGGGTGCCATAAAGGAAATAAAAGAAAAAATAATGAAGATAACTTCTATTTAAATGGAGAATTTAAAGAAGACCCAAATGAAAAAAAGAATTTATTTTTCAATATAAATACTAATGATAAAATACAGGTTTATGCAGTATGCGACGGCATGGGTGGAGGAGACTTAGGAGAAATTGCATCTTATATTGCTGTTAAAATACTTTCAAAATATCAAAAAGAAGTATTCAATTATTCAGGAAGAATAACTATAGAGAAACATATAGATGAATATATAGAGGATGTTAATGAAAGAATTTGTGAAGTTACATCAAAATTAAACAAAGACTGCATAGGAACTACAATGGCATTAATAATTATATATGAAGATTATATGTATATATATAATTTAGGTGATAGTAGAATTTATTTTATTTCAAAATATGAAATTATACAACTATCTAAAGACCATACAAAAGCACAGATGCTTTATAAATCAGGAATTATAAGCAAAGATGAAATGAAAAGTAGTCCCTCAAAAAATATATTAACTCAATATTTAGGTATATCAACACAAAATGGAAATATATCACCATATAAGATACTGTTTAGAATAAATAAAGGAGATAGATTTTTAATTTGTAGTGATGGTGTATCAGATTTATTAAATGATAATGAAATTGAAAATATAATAAGAAATAGTAGTACTACAGATAATGCTGTTAGTTTTATTGTAGATAATTCACTATTAAAGGGTGGAATAGATAATATAACTGCACTTTTAATAGAAATAGAAGGCAGTAAAAATGAAAAAGCAAATAAAGTTATTAGATGTATATTGCTTTTAACTTTTTTAGTAATAACTATCATAGGCATAAATTTATTGTATTAAATTATAAAACTATAAAGGGGGAGAAGTATTGAAAACAAAATTATTAGTTTTATTCACTATTATAACGATAGTTGGTGTTGGTATGATAGTATTAAAAGACAACTTTGGGAAATATAACAAACAAGTAAATTACGGATATAAACTTTTAGAAACTGGTAAATATGAAGAAGCAGTACTGGCATTTAATAAGGCTATAACTATTGATAAGAAGAAAGACAGGGCCTATGTAGGTCTTATGGATACGTATAAAAAGCAAAATAAAGAAGATGCTGCACAAAACATATACAATGTTGCGAGTAATGCAATGCTTAATGTATCTGATATAGAGGCAATTAAACAAAGATATGAGGCAATACGAAATGAATATATAAAGGAAACTGGTAAAGATGTATTGCCACCAACACCAGAGCAAAACAATACAAACTTGGCTAATAATGATAATTCTGAAACAAATATAGATACATTACAAAACGGTACAGATTTATCTAAGGACTTATATAAATCATTGGAAGATGAATTAAAAGCAGAGTATGGTATGATTTCAAATACAAAGTTTAACTATTCTCTTACTGAAAGTTCAAATAATATAATTAGTTCAGGTGATGGCGGAATAATAAGAATAATATATGATGATTTAGATAACAATGGAACTGATGAAATGATAGTTTCTAGAGTTGAAAATCAAAATTTAGCTATAGAAGTTTACACAGTAAATGATAATGATGTAAATTATGTACCAATATACTGTTTTAATAATTCACAAGAACCAGGAGATTATGTGACATATGAAATGTTTTTAACTAATAAATATGAAGCTAACGCAAATTTATTTATAAAAAATTTAAATGGAGATAAATATTTATGTTTAGAATATGGAAGTGGATTAGGAGTAAATAATGGGGATGAAGATCAAGAATATAAAATTTTAGATATATATAAATTTGACGGAGAAAAATTATATATTATAAGTACCTATAGGGAGGAAATAGACTTTTTATGGGATGGTGAAGAAGAAATAGATAAATATATAGTATCTGGTGAAATGGAAAATATATATGAAGAATTTGATGATGAATCTGAGTTTATAGATTATCTAAAAAATATATTAAGTGAATATGATTTAAGTGGATTATGGTCAGATAGAGCCTATTTAACAAATTATACAGATGACAGAGAAAAACATTATACTAAAGCTTCAGATAGATGTTCAGATATTATTGACATAATTAATATAACATCATATAGTGAAGGTAATGATGATAATATAACTTTAGAAATAGATACATGCAATTAACTTTAAACAGAAGAGAGTTTTCATAAGGGGGATAAGCGATGAATATTCTTTTTAATAAATACAAAATAATTAAAAAGATAGGTCAAGGAGGTATGGGGAGTGTATATTTAGCTCAAAATATATCATTAGGAACATTATGGGCAATAAAAGTAATAAATAAAAAAAGAGGGCAAGGATATGATTTACTAGCAGAGCCAAACATTCTTAAAAAATTAAACCATCCTTCACTTCCTAGAATTATCGATATAGAACAAGACCAAAATTATTTATATATTATAGAAGATTATATAGATGGTATAGCTCTAGATAAAGAATTAAAACAAGTTGGCCAATTTGCAGAAGGATTAGTAGTAGAGTGGGCAAAACAATTATGTGAAGTGTTAATTTATTTACATTCTCAAAGGCCAAATCCAATAATTTATAGAGATATGAAACCAGAAAATATAATAATAGCCCCAGATAATACAGTAAAATTAATAGATTTTGGTATAGCTAGAGAATTTAAAACAGATAGTTTAAGTGATACTAGTTATATGGGGACAAGAGGATATGCAGCACCCGAACAATATGGAAAAAGTCAAACTGATGAAAGAACAGATATATATTCTTTAGGTGTTACTTTATACTACTTATTAACAGGTATGAATCCAAATGATTTACTATATGATTTTAGACCGATGAGAATTTATAATCCTCATTTATCTCAGGGAATTGAATATATAGTAAATAAATGTGTACAAAATAGACCTGATAAAAGATATCAAAATGTAAATGAACTTTTGTATGACTTAAAAAATATATATGTTTTTAACGAGTCATATAAAAAACAAAAAAGAGATAAATTTATTAAAAATGCCTCAAAGGTGTTATTAATTTGTATAGCTGTTGGAGCGATAATTTTTGGTACAAAAACATTTTTTAATCAAAAAATATCTAAATATGACAAGTTAATAAATGAGGGTACAGAATGTTTAAAAAGTGGAAACTTAGAAGAAGCACAAAGTAATTTCGAAAAAGCTGGGGAAATAAATTCAGATGACCCAGCATATGTAATAGGAAATGCAAATGTTTACTATAAACAAGGTAATTATGATTTCTGTTTAGAATATTTAATAGATTATTCTAACAAGAATAATAAAATAATAGATAATCCTGAATATAATTTTGTAATGGGAAATGCTTATTATAAGCAGGAAAACTGGACAGGAGCAATAGAATATTTTTCAAAAACAGTCGATTTAGCATCTCAAGACGAAAACTACAATGATAGAATTAATGAATTTAAGGCAGATTTAGCAAAAGCCTATGTCAAAGATAATCAGATAGAAAAAGCTCAAGAAATAATCAATAGTATACCTGATGGAAATGATGATTATATCAACTATATAAATTGTGAAATTGATGAAGCATCAAATAATATATCATCAGCAATAAGTGGATATAAAAACATAATAAATACAACTAAAAATGAAAATATAAAATCTGAGTGTTATATTTCAATTGCAAATATATATAAAAATCGAAATAACTTTAATGAAGAAATAAATATATTAATAGAAGCGACAAATAATTTGCAAGGTGGTTCAAATTTAGTTGTAAAGGAAATGTTAGGTGAAGCTTATTATAAAAATGGAGAGTATACATCATCTGCAAATATATTTAATGAACTTTTAGAAGTTGGTTATACTAGACCGTATATTTATTTAGATATAGCATATGCATATCAACAAAGTGGGGACTTAGTATCAGCAGAAAATGTATTAATACAGATGGAAGAAAAATATCCATCAGAATATAGGTGTTATGTGCAATTAGCATATGTATATATAGAATCTGAAGGAAATAAAAGTGAAGAAAGCAGAGATTATCAAAAAGTAATAGACAACTATAATTTAGCAGTTCAATATGCGCCAAATGGAGAAAATACAGCGGAAGTAGTACAGTTGAGAGGTAAGATTGATGAATTAGAATCAAATGGATGGATCTAAAAGGGGAGGAATAATATGTATACAATAGGGATAGTTTTAACAATTGTAGGGGTTGTTGGAATAATAGGAACCCTTATATGGATTTTTGTAGATAATCATAAGAAAAATAAACAAAGACAGAGTACAATTAATAGTATAAGAAATCAACAATATGAACCACATTTTCAAGATAGTAGAGTTAAAAATTACAGAGCACCAAATTCTAGACCATATGTCAGCCCAAATCAGGAATTTGATCTTACAGAAGGGCTAAGCAATAATTATCCAAATCAACATATAAATAAAACACAATATACTAACCAAAATTCAGAACAAGATTTTAATAGACAATTAAATCCCAATATATATCAAGATTTACAGACAGAAAATTTAATGACAGATAGCTTGTTTAATAGTGACGTAAATACAGAAAGCTTAGTATATACTGATGGAACTTCAGAGAGTTTAGTTGATGATGGCGAAAACTATACTGAAACTATACAAGATGATATAAAAGATTATGAAACTTCAGATGTGTGTCCTAATTGTAAAACACCGCTAAAGCAAGGTGCAAAATTCTGTAGTCATTGTGGAACAAGATTAGTATAAATTTGGGGGAAGTGAGAGTTAAATGATTTGTAAAAATTGTGGAACAAATAACAAAGAGGGTGTAACTTATTGTGCTTACTGTGGTAAAGCGCTTAATGATAATGACTATATATATAGTGAACAAACTCCACAACATAGTGGAGATTCTAAAAATCTAATGAAAATAATTGCTATCGTAGTGTCTATTTGTTTAGTACTTGGAGGAAGTTTTATTTTATTAAAAGAAAGTGTATTTAGTGAAGATGTTTCTATAGAAGATGTTGTTGTAGATGGAGAGTATGAGATGGAAGGCGACACATATGTATTTGGTGTAAATAAAACTGTAATTATAGAGCCTAAAATTAATTCATCAAGTGATAAATTAGACTTAAGCTATAAATTAGATGACAGCAGTATTGCAAATGTAGTTAAACTCAATAATAAATGTAGTATTGTAGGGCTTAAGGAACAGGGAACAAATTTAAATATCTATGACGGTGATAAGATTTTAAAAGTATTGAAGATATCATTTAAAGATGATTCTAAATCAAAAAGCGCTACTAATGGAAATAGCAGCTCTAGTACAGTAAAAAATAAGACTACTACTAGAAACAATAGCTCAACTAAGAATAATTCATCTAGTAAAAACAACGATACAACTCAAAGTTCATCATCAAGTATTCCATTAGACGATATTACTTACTTTATGTCAGGATATTTTAATGATTATGTAGATGCAATGAATTATGGGGATTTTAGCATAATAAGTGGAGAATTGACAACTGGTGGAAATGCATATAATCAATATAAAAAATCAATACCACATGCATATGAAAAGGGCATAACAATAAGTTTAAGAGGATTTGATAAAGTATCTGCAAAAAAAGTATCAAATGGAGTATATAGCATAACTTATACTGTCGATTGGGAAATATATAATCCAGAAGAAGAAACTTACAGATTACAAAGAGAATATGCTGATTATATTGTGAAACAATCAGGAAGTAGTTATAAATTAGATAGATTAGAAAATTGGGAAATACTAAGTAAGCAATATATATAAAATAATAAAGAGCAGTTAGAAAGGGGAGATATTATATGAGATTTTGTACAAAATGTGGAAAACAAAACGAAGATTATTGTAATTACTGTAGCAAAGATGGGGAAAACTTAAATAACTTACAAAGTAGATTAATGCTTACAGAAAATAAAAATTCTTTTTGTGATATATGTAATAATCCTATAAAAACATCACAGACTTATTGTCCTAAATGTGGTCATCTGTTGAGTGAAGTTAGGATGAGAACTAGATACAATACACAAAATCAAAATTTTAATACTTTAGGAAATCCTGATTATATAGATAATATTAAAAAAGTAGATTTTGGAGCAGAAGAATTAGCAGAAGATGCTAGAAAAATGTTTGTGAGTTTGCCAGAATTTTTTGAAGATATTAAGTTTGGACTAAAAAACTTTGATTATATTGGATTTTTTCAAAATAATATAAAGACAGCATTTTTAACAGGATTAGCATCTGTTATATTTGTTGCATTATTTCCATTACTCATTACTTTAATATTATCACTAGTAGGAGTAAATATAGGAGCAGTAATTGGAATATCTAGTTTAGCAGGATTATCTACACCAAAGTTATTTCTTATGACTTTGACTGCTATGTCAGTTCCAAAAATGGTATTTACATTTTCTGGGGTGACTGTAAAGCTAGCTCTTAGAACATTTTTAGCACCATTTATATCTGGATGCTTAATAGTATTAGCGACAAGAATAATGTTTAAAGAAAGAAGATATCAATCATTACCGATGGCTACATTAGGAGCTTTATCATATTCAGTAATTATGGTGGTTATATCATTATTTGCAAGATATCAAATAACACAAGGAGTTGTATATTATTCTATTTTAAGTGTATTTCTAAATTCATTTATTATTTCATTTATAGCAATGATGATGGCATTAGAAAAAGAAAATTCTAAAATAATAGGCACACTTTCTAATATATTTAGACATAATTTTAATACGGTTTTAAAAATGATATTAGGAATTACTATTGCACCAGTTGTAATTATATTTGTATATATGGTTGTAAATGGATTGGATAATACTCAATATTTTTCAATGTATGCTTCAGAATTTTGGAATTTAGTTCCTTATAATATTGGATTAGGACTATTTCTTGGGTTAATAATTGGTTTTTTATTGTTAAATCCATGGATATTATTATTTATACAATTTGTAAGTTTTCATGCAGTTATAACATCTACAAATATATTGTCACAAGGTGGAATAGCAGTACTGATAATAGTACCGATTATAGTTTTGGTTGTCATGGGCAGAAGTATCAAAACTAGATATGGTGAAGGAAGAAATAGTGTAGTCGCTATGTATAGCATTTGTTATACAAGTATAATGGTTTTATTATCATATTTCTCTAAAATAATTTTTAGTGGAGATTTGAGCAAATTAAGTAGCGGACTTTATTCATTATTTGATGAATATGCATCAGGAGGTGATTACTCTATAGGTACAACTATGAGTGGATATATAGGAACTAGTTGTATAATGACACTTATAGTCACACTTATATTGAGTTTTGTTTGTATGTATATCGGTTATAGAACAAAAAAGTTGATTAGATAGGGGGAAATAATTGTGGCTAATAGACAAGAAATTGTTAGAGAGATAGATAAATTAAATAAAAGTGTAGAAGATGCGAGTTTGAGAAAAGAAGAGGCACTTTTGGAATTAGGAATATTTATATATAAAAAAGTACGAGAAGGGTTACTTGATAATGAAGAAATAAATGAAAAATGTGAATCGATAATAGGATTTGATCATGTTATTTACGATTCTAAAGTTAAAATAGATAAATTTAATAAGCAATTACAAGGTATCAAGTGTAGTTGTGGAGCTATTTTAACTCCGGAAGATAGATTTTGTGGAAAATGTGGCCAAAAAGTTGAAATGCCTGTTGATAATACAGAATATATAGAATGTAAGAGATGCTTATCAAATATAGATAAAACTTCAACATATTGTCCATGTTGCGGTATAAAATTATAAATAAATTTTAACTAATAGAGGCCTTGTATAGTCAATTTAATAAGATTATATAAGGCTTTTTGATTATTTTTTAAGAGTTTTAAATATAGAGTCTATATTATTGGGGGGATAAATATGAAAAAAATTATCTGCATTATGTTTATTTCACTATGCTTTTTTGTATCGGGGTGTAATAGTACAGGAAATAATAATATTATAAATAATTTAAGCACTAAGGAATATGACGATTTCATAATAAATACACTTATACCTGAGTATGGAATAGCTGATTTAACACAAGTCAATTTAGTTAATTCAGGACAAGGTTCGTATGGAGAGGTGTTTTTACAAGATGGGATTTCAGATATAAGTTTCAGAGATTTAAATAAAGATTATGTAAATGAAATGATAGTTACAATAAAACAAACAGAATCATTTGGTGATAATTTTACAGATAAATACAAAATAGAAGTTTATACTATAGAGAATAATCAAGTAATAGAATTAGAAAGTGATATAGAAGACATGTCTGTTTTGACTTGGTTGGAATTCAATTATAATAATAATTTTAATGTATTTACAAAAAGCTATGATGAAGGAGAATATTTAGTTATTGAAAACTATGTAAATCAAACTGGTGATGGGGGAATGGGAGTTTATCTAAGAATGTATAAGATGGAAGGAAATGAATTAATACTTCAAAGGGATTGTAGCAATACAATATATTATGCAATGGGATATGAATACGACTATGATGGTATGACTTATACTTATAACCAAACAACACTTTACAGTGATATATCACAAGAGGAAGGTTATGATATTTATAACTTCCAAAAAGAAGAATGTAGACGCCAATTTGATAATGATGTATCTCAAAATATGTCAGAGTTTGATATGGGGCAAATATGGTCAGGATATATGGAAAATTATTATAATGCAATGTTATCAAATGATAATATATATATAAATGATTATATGAAAGAGGCATCACTAAGACAAAGTGGTATTACAGATTTATTTAGAATGGAATATATGCCAGATAGTACATGTGGAGGCAATATTACATTTTATAATTATAACGGTGACTATTTAAGTAAATTTAAATAAAAATTAAAAATACTCCATTTTAAGTGAAATTAAAATAGCTTAAGATGGAGTATTTTTTAGTGAGGGAAGGTTAAATTGTATTAACTTTTATGTGAAACAATTTTATAAGTTATGATTCCATATTTTATTAAACTAGCTGTATTCATATTTGTTTTTATGTATGGTTTCATACAACTTACTAGTTTTGGATATTTAAAGATAGGTATTGATTTAATATCTTCTGCCATATCTTTAGATACTTTTGTTTCGTTTAGATATTTTAATAGCTTTTCTTCAGTCATATCTATTCCCATTTCATTTAGCTTATCTGACATTTCAGAAAGAGACTCAGCATTGATTTCAATTACTTTAGTTATATGAGCATTGAATTTTGTTTCGATAGCATTTAGTAGCAAGTCTGTATTTTGGCCCCAAGAATATGTATCACCTAATTTTTTATATCCTACATTAGGTATATTTACATATGTATCAAGAGGAATAGGTATAAATGAAATTTTATTATTAGCACTATCTAATGATAAAACTGAAAACTTATCAGGTGGATTTTCAAAAGAATTATCACTAGGAACAGTGCAGATAACTAATATATTTGTCAATGTATCTGATTCCTTTGGTATTGTAATATTTGAGCTAGAATCTTTTTTACTGTTGTCTTTTGTTTTATTGTTTGTATCAGATTGATTTTTATTATGTAGTTTATTTTTATCTTCAAGGCTACTGTCGTTTTTAGTAGTTTTATTGATGGATGTTTCTTTTGTATCAGAAGAATCTCGTTTTGAGTAAGATTCTTGTTTAGTTTGTTGTTCTAAAAATGGATTATCAATTGATAAATTATTGCCTAATGCAACTACTAAAAGAACAACAGGAATTGTATATATAAGACTAAAAATAAATTTTTTCATATAGATTACCTCCTTATAATATTAATTTTTAACCATTTTATAAATTTTAATTCAGAAACTGTGTATATAAAATCTACAAAGATAAAATTAAACAAATAGAAGTAAATAAAAATTTTTTTCATTAGCTTGACAAAGTATATATGAAAGTATATATTGTATATATAGAGTATATACAATATATACATAAAGAGGTGATAATGTGGAGATCATAATAAGCAATAGCAGTGATAAACCTATATATGAGCAAATAACAACTCAGATAAAGAATATGATTATAAGTGGAAAATTAAAGCCTGGTGATTCGCTACCATCAATGCGATATTTAGCGAAAGAATTACATATAAGCGTAATAACTACAAAACGTGCATATGAAGAGTTAGAGCGAGGTGGATTTATATATTCCGTAGTTGGAAAGGGTAGTTTTGTAAAAAGTACGAATATGGAGCTACTAAAAGAAGAAAAATTAAGGCTTATAGAAGAATATTTATCAAAAGCAGTTGATGAAGCTAAAAAATGTTCAATAGATTATGAAGAGATAGAATCAATCTTAAAGCTTTTATACGAGGAAGAATAATAAGTATATTAAAAATATGGAGGAGATTAATATGAAATATGCAATTGAAGTGAAAAATCTTAATAAATCATATGACAACTTTAAATTAAAAGATATATCTTTTAAACTAGAGACAGGTACAATAATGGGTATTGTAGGAGAAAATGGTGCAGGAAAATCAACTATAATAAAAGCTATTTTAGGTTTAATAAATATAGATTCAGGTGATATAAAAATATTTGGAAAAGATTTTAAAGAAAACTCCGTAGAAATAAAAAATAATATATCTGTAGTATTTGATGAAAGTTATTTCCACGACAATTTAAAAATACGTGATATAGATAAAATAATGAAAAATATATACTCTAATTGGGACAAAAATAAATTTTTTAAATATGTAAATGAATTTAAACTACCTGATAATAAAAAGATAAAAGAATTTTCAAGAGGAATGAAAATGAAATTATCTATAGCAGTAGCATTAAGTCATAGTGCAAAAATTTTAATTCTAGATGAAGCGACTAGTGGTCTAGATCCAGTAGTTAGAGACGAAATTTTAGATATATTCTTAGATTATATACAAGATGAAGAGTGTAGCGTGCTTATAGCATCACATATAACAAGTGACTTAGAAAAAGTCGCAGATTATATAACATTTTTAGATAATGGAGAGATAGTATTTAGTAAAAATAAAGATGAGCTGATTTATGACTACGGTATAGTAAAGTGTAGTGAAAAAGATATAGATAAGATATCAAAAGAAGATATAGTGGGAATAAGAAAAAATACATTTGGATGTGAAGTTATGGTAAATAATAAAAATAAATATGAAAATAAAGAATTTATAGTAGATAAAACAAATCTAGAAGAAATTATTTTATTCACAGTTAGGGGGGATAAATAATGAAGGGATTATTAATTAAAGATATATTAAATATGAAAAATTATATGAAGCAATTAGTATTAGTACTTATATTTTTCATAGCATATGGTATTTTCTTGAAAAACGGAACCTTTGTTGGGACTATGATAACTTTGATGTTGAGTATGCAAGTTATAACTACAATGTCTTATGATGAATATGCAAAATGGGATAAATACGCTTTGACAATGAATATAAATAGAAAAGATATTATAATATCTAAGTATATATTTTTTACAATATCAATTATTATAGGTATAGTAGTTGGAATTACAACATCTATAGCTATAAATCAAATTGCAAAATTAGATACAGGTATGAATGAGATAATAGTAACTTCAATAGTAGTACCATGTGTATTCGCTATACTATTTTCTATAATAATTCCAGTTGTATTTAAAACTGGGGTTGAAAAAGGTAGAATAGTTATGATGCTGATATTATTTATACCGGCTATATTAGTAGGTGCTATTGTCAAAATATCAGAAAAAGCAAATATAACTATGCCAAGTCCATCTAATTTAGAAATTCTGATGAAGTTTGGAGTGCTAGGATTAGTGCTATTAACTATATTAGCAGTATTTATATCATATAAAGTTTCGCTATCAATTTATAACAAAAAAGAATTTTAAAAATTTGGAAGAAATTGTTGACAAATAGCATGGGAAAATGTTATTCTTAATTTAGAAAAACAGATAAATTTTAATATTTATGGATTGTGACTGGTAATGCAGGCAAGACCAACTACATAAGGGATATTACAGATATCCTATGTTTGTTGGTCTTTTTTAATATAATGTATGTTTTTCAGATAGGGGGTGAGGTTATTGTATAGAGTAAAAAAAGTAATTAATAATAACTTTATTAGTTCTATTGATCAGAGTGGAAATCAAGTAATAATAAGAGGACTGGGGATTGGTTTTCAAAAAAAGCCTGGGGAATGGATAAACTCTGACAAAGTTGAGGTAGTTTATAAAATAGATGATAAAGTTACTTCAAATAAGTTACAAGAGTTAATAAGTCAGGTGCCTAAAGAATATATAGATACATCTACGGAAATTATAGACAATATAAAATCGAAACTTGATAAAAAACTAAATGATAATATTTATATTACTTTAACTGATCACCTTAGTTTTGCAATAGAGAGAAAAAAGCTAAATCAAGAATACAGTAATGTTCTACTTTGGGATATAAAAAGATTTTATCAACAAGAATATGAGCTAGGAAAAGAGTCTTTATCAATAATCAAAAAAAATCATGGAATAGAACTTTCTGTTGATGAAGCAGGATTTATTGCTCTACATATTGTAAATGCTGAACTAGATACAAATATGACTAGTATGATAAAAATAACTACTTTTATGCAAGAAGTTATTGAAATAGTTAGAGATTATTATGAAGTGGAATTGGATGAAGATTCATTGGACTTTGGTAGGTTTATAACTCATTTAAAATATTTCTCACAGAGATTATTTAACAATAAGCCGACTAAAGATACAGACTTCCAATTACAAAGAATGATAAGAGATAATTACAGCAAAGACTATGGTTGTGCTGAAAAAATAAAAGAGTATATACAACAAAAATACAATTTAAATCTTACTGGGGAAGAGATGATGTTTTTAACTATCCACCTGAGGAGGATATCGACAAATAAATAACTTGGATTGTGACTGGTAATGCAGGCAAGACCTAATTTAAAGGGGTAAAATATTACACATATTTATATAGATATATTTTGTTTAATGCTATATTTAGATTTTTATATTATGTAAATATCTATAAAAATAAGTGTAATCTAAAAAGATTTACGTTTTTAATTAGGTCTTTTTATTTGCTCAAATTTACTAGTTAGAAATAAATTTATTGCGTAAATATACGCTATTATTATTAAAATATATACATAAAAAGGAGGAATTAGAAAATGAAAGACAAAATCTTTGGTGTCTTACAACGTGTCGGAAGATCATTTATGCTTCCAATCGCAATTTTACCAGTAGCTGGTCTTTTCCTAGGAATAGGGGGATCATTTACAAATGAAACAATGCTTAACACATATGGGTTAATGGGCATTATAGGACCTGGAACATTTATATACAACATATTAACTGTATTAAATGCAGCAGGGAATGTAGTATTTACAAACTTACCAATTATATTCGCAATGGGTGTAGCAATTGGTATGGCTAAACAAGAAAAAGAAGTTGCAGCATTATCAGGTGCATTAGCATTCTTCATTATGCATGCTGCAGTTAGTGCAATGATAGCTGTTCATGGTGGAGCAGACAGCATGTTAAATGGATCTACAACAGATGTATTAGGGATGACATCTCTTCAAATGGGTGTATTTGGGGGGATTATAGTAGGTCTTGGTGTTTCAGCACTTCACAATAGATTCTATAAAATAGAATTACCACAAGTATTATCATTCTTTGGTGGAACAAGATTTGTTCCAATCATAAGTGCATTAGTTTACTTAGTAGTAGGTATAGCAATGTTCTACTTATGGCCACCAATACAAAATGTAATTTATTCTGTTGGTGATTTAGTTAGAGGTTCTGGATATGCAGGAACTTGGTTATATGGAGTAATGGAAAGAGCATTAATACCATTTGGTCTTCACCATGTATTCTACTTACCATTCTGGCAAACAGGTGTTGGTGGAAGTATGGAAGTTGCAGGTAAAGTGATAGAAGGTGCACAAAATATATTCTTCGCACAATTATCAGACCCAAGTGTAACACACTTTAGTGTAGAAGCTACTAGATTCATGTCTGGTAAATTCCCACTAATGATATTTGGTTTACCAGGTGCTGCACTAGCAATGTATAAATGCGCAAAACCAGAAAAAAGAAAAGCTGTTGGAGGTTTATTATTATCAGCAGCATTAACTTCAATGTTAACAGGTATAACTGAACCACTTGAATTCACATTCTTATTCGTTGCACCAATATTATATGTAATCCACTGTGTATTTGCAGGTGCTGCATATATGTTAATGCATATGTTAAATGTTGGTGTTGGTATGACATTCTCTGGAGGTCTTATAGATTTATTCTTATTCGGTATACTTCAAGGGAATGCTAAAACAAGCTGGATAAACATAGTATTTGTAGGTATAGCTTACTTTGCAGTTTACTACTTCTTATTCAGTTTCTTAATCAAAAAATTCGATTTCAAAACTCCAGGTCGTGAAGATAATGACGATGCTGAAGTTAAATTATATACAAGAGCAGATGTTAATGCTAAGAAAGATGGACAAAATGCATCTCAAGGAGATGCAGATGATCAGTTAAGTGCTTTAATACTTCAAGGTTTAGGTGGAAGTGAAAACTTAACAGACTTAGACTGCTGTATAACAAGACTTCGTTTAACAGTTAAAGATCCTTCAAAAGTAAATGAAGGTATGTTAAAAGCAAGTGGAGCAGCAGGTGTAATCAAAAAAGGTAATGGTGTACAAGTTGTATACGGACCAAAAGTTACAGTTATAAAATCAAACTTAGAAAACTTTATAGCTAGTGGAAAAGCTGCTACTGTAAAAGTATCAGAAAATGTAGAACAACCAAAACAAGAAGCTAAATCAGATGTAAAAGTAGAAAGCGGAGTATTATATGCTCCTATAAAAGGTAAAGCAATAGATTTAAGTGAAGTAAAAGACGGAGTATTCTCTGAAGGTATGTTAGGTAAAGGTATAGGTATAGAACCTGAAGAAGGTAGAGCAGTATCTCCAGTAAACGGTACTGTTTCAGTAGTATTCGATACTAAACATGCTATAGGAATAACTTCAGACGAAGGTGTAGAAGTACTTATCCACGTAGGATTAGATACAGTTCAATTAAACGGTAAATACTATGATACTCATGTAAAAGTTGGGGATAAAGTAAAAGTTGGTGACTTATTAGTTGAATTTGATAAAGATAAAATCCAAAAAGCTGGATATAGAACAGTAACTCCAATAATAATAAGTAATACTGACTCTTTCAAAGATGTAAAAGTTTTAGCTAAAGGTGAAGTAGAAGAAAAAGCTGAAATGTTAAGAGTAGAAAAATAAAATTGCCATATAATTCTTTTAATTTAAACTTTATAACAATATAACTAATAAGAGCATTATTCAATTATGAGTAGTGCTCTTATTTTGTTTACTGGATAGATAAAAATTATTGTAATAAATAACTATGGAAGAAATTTATATATTGAGGTTATAATATTACATTATAAGTATTTGACTAAATACTATTTATGAAGTAAGGAGATAGATAAAATGAGTGCAACTGAGATATATAATATGAAAGTGAATATGGGACTTCTAGATTTACAAAAATATAACAGTTTAGTTAAAGAGATAGAAAATATTCCACAAAGATATATAGACGGGCTTGAATTAGAAAAGATAGCTTTTAATATAAAAGAAGAATTAAAATTAAATAACGATGAAAATTTAGATGAATTAGTTGAGTTATATTCAGCTGTAGTATTTAACCTTCATTCAAATTTAGGAAATACTTTAAGCGAATTAGAATTTAAGTTTAATCAAGTGAAGATACAGGCGAGATTAAAAGCTATACAAAATCCAAGTGAAGGTAAGTTTAACTTAAATGGAAAGCTTGATTTTAAAGATTTAAATCAAGATATAATAGCTCTATTAGATAGAGCTTATAATCTTGTAAAAGCTATGGAAGAAGCTATAGGCATAAATATATTATCAGCTTCTGATAAAGACTCAATAGACAAAATTAAAGAAAGTATAAATTCGCTACATTCTAAAAATACTACATTATAAATAATATAATGAATAAAATAATAAAAAGCAGTTAATTACTATTGATTAACTGCTTTTTATTATTTTATTTAATTGCATGTTTTTATGCAGTTTTCGCTTTCTATTATTTCTAATAACTGTTTTGGAGAATCGATTAAAAAGTCAGCTCCACTTTCTAGAAGTGATTTAGCATCTCTAAATCCCCAAGTAACGCCAATACTTTTTATATGAGCATTTTGTGCAGTTAACATATCTGAGCCAGAATCACCGACATATATTGAATTATTTTCTTCAGAGTTTAGTTCTTTCATAGCTTCTAATACTGTGTCAGGAGCTGGTTTTTTTCTGATACCTTCGCGTTCTCCAATTGCAACAGGTATTAAGTCTTTAAAATAGTATTTATTTAAATTTTTAACACCAAAATCGTATTTATTTGATACTATTGCCAATTTAACACCTTTAGAATTTAATTCTTCTAATAAGTCTATAATACCATCATAAGGAGCTGTTTTGTTTTGCATATTAGTTTTATAATGATCTTTAAATGTTTGAAGACATTTTAATGTTGTTTCTTCATCAGTCCCATCAGGAACAGCTTTTGTAACTAAATCTTTTACGCCATTTCCTACAAAAATTCTGATTTCCTCATAAGTTCTAGTTGGATATCCAAACGATTTAAGAGCAAAATTAACACTATCTCCTAAATCTTCTAAAGTGTTTAATAATGTTCCATCTAAGTCAAAAATTACAGTATTATATTTCATATTTATTCCCCTCTTTTAAACTTAAAATTTATACTACAACTTCTAAATATAGCACAGTTAATACTAACAATCAAACAATAGGGAATTAAAAATATAAAATTTATAAGGAAAAATACAAGATTTATATGAAAAGTTAAAAATGACATAAAAAAAGAGCATAAAAATATGCAACTTGACAATTTTATATATTGAGATTAATATATAAATGTATGAAAATATAATATATCAATTATACTATAACATAAAACAAAAGAAAAGTCAATACATTTAATAAAAAAAGGAGTGAAAAATTTATGGAAAATAAGATACTGAGATTTACGATGAGAGATCTTACAGAAAAATCTAGTAAAAAACTAATAAAATTAAATGATGAATCTATAAATTATGGTCTTGTTTTAAGTGAAAATGATGTAAATAATATTATGAAACACACAAATGAAACCCTAACTAAAATAGGACGTATTGAAACGAGTACATCTTCACTAGAAAAAATTATAGAAATAGTATATTCATCTCCTTATACAGATAAAGAAAATTATGTTGAAAATATAAACGATATGCAAGAGATTTTTTATTATTTTAAAAGCGAAGTATTAGACTTAATATCTGATGATGAAGTTATAGAAATACTAGAGAAGACTTATGAAGATAAAAAGGGCGAAATGTTTCAGATACAGGGAGCTATAGACGATTTTGCAAAAGAATTTAAGCTTACAGGGGGTCTTTAGAATATGAAATTATTAGGGATAATAACAAAGGATTATACAATAAATATACTGAAGTGGGGTTATTTAAATAAAAAATTTAGCGAAAACTTTATATTGAGTATTCAACAAGATATAGGAAGTTTATTAAATAAAACTATACAGAAATATTGTAGAAATTCCAGCACATCAGTAACTGTAGAAGTCGGCGAACAATTATTAGAATCAATTTATTATACAATGGATGCAAATTTCAGAGATGATTTTAATATGGATAAATATATAGAGCTATTTAAACAAAATTCTATAGAAGTTATTTTTAAAATGGGAGAGCAAAAGTTAAAAGATCTATTTGAAGAGACAAAACAAATTTACAATAGAGTATGTCAAAATAAATATAATACAGAAGTAATCGCATACAATAATACTTTGCTCAAAGAGTTTGGAAATTTTTTCGATATATATGATATGAAGTTTAATGCTCAGGATATAAAAATAAGTGTAGATTATCCATTAATATTTGGAGATAATGATTTAAATGGATTATATTATATTAAAAATTATTTAGAAATTATAGAACTAGAAAATAAATTCTGTAATCATTTTAAATCAAAAGAAGTAGAGATGTTGCTTGATATAAATGCAAGAAGATATAAATTAGACTATAGAGATTTACTTACAAATATATTTGAAATTGTAATAAATAATACAATATTATCAACAATAATAGATGGCGAATTTAAAGATTTTTATATATTTGAAAAAGAAATGGACTATTTAAAAAGCAACTTAAATTTAGACAATATAGAACAAGAAGTAGAAAATTCAATTAATAAAATAATAGAAAACTTTAATATAGATGATGAAAAAGAAATCCAATATATAAGTTTATATAAAAATAAATTTATACAAGAATTAAAATCGTGTATTATGCAAGATAGTATAGAAAATATTGTTGTAATATGTGATATAGATAAAGAAGAAAAATCTAAAATTATTTTAACAGAAGATAAATTAAGTGATGATGGATTTAGAGATGTACTAGATAAAATAGAAAATGAAAATAATATAAATAAGAAGGTCGATATTATAAAAAGTAATATAAATTCTTTTGATGATTTTTGTGACATATTAAAGTCAGATTGTTTTTATAATGAAGAATATAAAATACTATTTGATAGTTTAGAATATATTGAGCTTGCTTTATTAGGGAAATTTATCTTCTTTGAAGAAATTGAAATGAGCAGATTTAATTTTTTAAATGAGATATTTAAAGAAAGACAATACGATTATATATGGCAAGAAAGCTATATTGAATATATGAAAAATCAAGTTATAAATAAAATAAACAATATCCAAAATTATATCATGTCATTATAAGTTGCACTTACCTAGATATAGGTTTAAAATTTAAATAATATTTACTAAAATTTCGACGAATATAATATTTATTTTACAAAAATCTCACAGAAAAAAATATTTTTTTTGTATAAATAGGATATATATTTTATAATAGTAGAAGTAATAATATGTGCAGAGAAATAATTAAAACCATATCGGAGGTACTTTAATGGATAATAGTAAAAAAGCTATAGGAGTTTTTGATTCAGGTTTAGGTGGAATAAGTGTTCTTAGAGATTTAAAAGAGCTTATGCCAAATGAAGATTTTATCTATTTTGGAGATTCGGCATATGCTCCTTATGGCGTTAAAACAAAAGAGCAAATTACCGAAAGATGTGTTGAAATAATAGATTTTTTTATATCAAAGGGAGTAAAAGCAGTAGTTATAGCATGTAATACAGCTACAAGTGCTTCTGCAAACTATCTTAGAAAAAAATATAAAAATCTTCCTATAATAGGAATGGAACCAGCTTTAAAAGTTGCAACACAAGGAGTTAAAAATAATAATATAGTAGTTATGGCTACTCCTTTAACTTTAAAAGAAAAGAAATTTGAAACATTAATGCACAAGTTTAGAGGAAACAATAAAGTGGTTAAAATGCCTTGCCCAAAACTTGTTGAAATAGTTGAAAATGATTTACTAGATGATAAAAACATAGTTATAGACCAATTAAAAGACTACTATAAAGACGTAAATATGGATAACCTTGATAGTGTCGTTTTAGGATGTACACACTTTATATTCTATAGAGATTATTTAAATCAATTTTTACCTGAAAATACTAACTTAGTAGATGGAAATATTGGAACTTGTAGACATCTAAAAGAAGTATTAGAAGACAAGAACGAATTAAATACAAGAGATAATATTGGAAAGATAGAAATTTACAACTCAAGTAAAGATCAAAAATATATGAGACTTTCTAATAAGTTATTAGCTAGATAGATTTGAATTTATTTTCAAATCTATTTTTTTCTAAAAAATGTTAAAAATCATGGTATTATAAAATTATCTAAAAAAAGTAAATTTAAACTATTGAGGTGAAAGTTTTTCGAAAAAGTGTAGATAATACAAATATTAAACTAAAAGATATAGAAGTAAATTACAATAATAGGAGGAATTATAATGCAAGATTTAATAAATAGATTTATAAAATATGCAAAAGTACATACAACAAGTAGCGAGTATTCAGAAAGTGTCCCAACTACAGAAATTCAAAAGGATTTAGGAAAGATATTAGTAGAGGATTTAAAGGAAATAGGACTAGAAGATGCTCATATGGATGAAAAAGGATATGTTTATGCAACCTTAAAATCCAATACAGATAAAAATCTTAATAAAATAGGATTTATAGCTCATATGGATACATCACCAGCAGCTAGTGGCGAAAATGTAAATCCACAAATACATAAAAATTATGATGGAAATGATATAGTAATAAATAGCGAAAAAAATATAATACTATCACCAAAAGAGTTTAATATCTTAAAAGACAAAGTCGGAAAAACTATAATAACTTCTGATGGAACGACATTACTTGGTGCTGACGACAAGGCTGGAATAGCTGAAATAATGGAGTCATTAAAATACATAGCTAAACACCAAGAAATAGAGCATAGTGATATATATGTATGCTTTACACCAGATGAAGAAGTAGGAAAAGGTGCAGATTTCTTTGATGTTGATAAATTTAAAGCTGATTTTGCATATACAGTAGATGGTGGAGAAATTGGAGAATTAGAATATGAAAACTTCAACGCTGCTAGTGCAAATATAAAAATAATAGGAAAGAGCGTACACCCAGGTTATGCATATAACGTTATGATAAATGCTGCTAGTGTAGCATCAGAATTTAACTCTATGGTTCCAAACGAAGTGCCTGAAAATACACAAGGATACGAAGGGTTCTACATGCTTAATTCAATTAGTGGAGAAGTAGATAAGGCTGAAATATCTTATATACTTAGAGATTTTGATTTAAATGGATTAGAAAAAAGAAAATCTAAAATAAGAGAAATAGCGAAAACTTTACAGCAAAAATATGGTGAAGATAGAATAATTGTCGATATAAAAGATAGCTACTACAATATGAAAGAAAAGATAGAACCTGTAATGTATATAATTGATCTAGCAAAAAAAGCAATGGATGATGCTGATGTAGAAGCGAGAATAGTTCCTATTAGAGGTGGGACTGATGGTGCGAGAATTTCATATATGGGAATACCAACTCCAAACTTATTTACAGGAGGGTATAATTTCCACGGATATTATGAGTATGCAGTAGTTGAAGAAATGGAAAAAGCTAAATCAGTAATAATCAATATAGTTAAAAATAATAAAAATTATTAAATAATAATATAAAAATAAACTCCTTTTCACAAGGCATAAAAGCTTAGTTAAAGGGAGTTTATTTTTTTTAGAAAATTAAAAAAATAAAAAGTTACAAAAAAGTTACAGAAAATACTTGAAAAATAGTTACAAAAATGTAACAATATAACTATAAAATAAAAAAAAGTAAAAACGTGTCTAATTATCGGGAGGAATAGATATTATGAGTATAAATAAATCTTATGTATTAGCGGGAGCAGCGATTGCAGCGACCTCAATTGTGTCAATGACAAATATATCGACAGTAGAGGCTGCAAGTCAAATAGCAACAGTAACAGAAAATGTAAACTTTAGAACAGGACCATCGACAAGTTATTCTTCAATAACTGTAATCTCAAAGGGAAGTTCTATTGAAGTTTTAAGTACAAGTGGGAACTGGGTAAATGCAAAATATAACGGAAAAACAGGATATATATATAAAGATTATGTATCAAATTCAACTTCAACTTCGGAAACTACTCAAACTACAAAATATGTAAATACAACAGCAGGACTAAATGTAAGAACAGGACCATCGACAAGTTATGCGAAGATAGTAACATTGTCATATGGACAAAGTGTAAACGTGCTATCTACATCAAATGGATGGTCAAAAATAAACTACAACGGAAGTACAGGATATGTAAGCAGTCAGTATTTACAATCTACAAAACCATCTTCAAGTTCAAGTTCGGAAACTAGCCAAACAGTAAAATATGTAAATACAACATCTGGATTAAATATGAGAACAGGGCCAGCTACAAGCTATGCAAAAATAACGACAATAGCATATGGGCAAAGCGTAAATGTGCTATCTACATCAAATGGATGGTCAAAAATAAACTACAGCGGAAGTACAGGATATGTAAGTAGTCAATATTTACAATCTAAAAAACCGTCTTCAAGCTCATCATCAAATAGTGGAAGTACTTCAGTATCGTCAAGTGCAAGCTCAGTAATAGCATATGCAAAGACATTATTAGGAAAACCATATGTGTGGGGAGCTCAAGGGCCAAACAGTTTTGACTGTTCAGGTTTTACATATTATGTATTTAAAAATAAAGCGGGAATAGTTTTACCTAGAACTTCAAGTGCTCAAAGTAAATATGGAACATCTGTAAGTTGGAGCAACTTAAAAGCTGGGGATTTAATGTTTTTCGATACTAATGGTGCTAATAATGGACAAGTATCTCATGTTGGACTTTATATAGGTAATGGACAGATGATACATGCATCTTCTAGTCAACGTAAAATAGTAATAACAAGTGTAAATACAAGTTATTATAAAAATGCATTTGTAAATGCAAGAAGAGTTTTATAAATAATAAAATAAAAGCCAGAAGATAAGTTAGAACTTGTTTTCTGGCTTTTGAATAAATTCACTATTCTAAGCATAAAAATATAATAAGTGCTATTTATGTTTAGATCATTTCTAATATCAATTTATACGTATGAAAATATTAATAAACTTATCAAACTAAATCTTAATAAATTTTATTTCATATTAAAAAACAAGCTAATTTATAATTTTGAATCAATAATAGTCGAAAATGTTAAAATTTTGCAAAAAAAACTAAATATAAGAAGGGTTTTTAAGAAAATAAATGGAATTATAAATTAAGTAGACAAAATATAGTGTATTTAAAAATACAAAATAAATTTAAGCAAAATCAACTAAAACAACTTATTATTTTATTAAATAAGAAAAGGGGGATAATAATGACAAGTAGCAGTAAAAATAAAACGTTATTAAATAATTTCCTTTCTTTCTTACTTATCACAGTTGGAGCTACACTTGCTGCAATAGCTCTAGAAATATTTTTGGTACCAAACAATATAATTGATGGTGGAATAATAGGTATATCCATTATGGTCAGTTATATAACTAAAATTAAATTAAGTGTTCTTACCTTTGTCTTAAATATACCGTTTTTAATTTTAGGATATAAACAATTAGGAAAGAGTTTTTTGATAAAAGCAGCTTATGCAATGATTGTATTATCTCTTTTATTAGAAGAACTTAAACCTGTACCTGAGCTAACGAATGATGTTCTTTTGGCAACAGTATTCGGTGGATTACTTCTAGGAATAGGTGTTGGATTTGTTATAAAATTTGGCGCGTGCTTAGATGGAACAGAAGTAGTTGCCATATTAATAAATAAAAAGACATCATTTTCTGTGGGGCAAGTAGTAATGTTTTTAAATTTCTTCATATATTCAACTGCAGGATTTTTATTTGGATGGGATAGAGCTCTTTACTCAATATTGACATATTTTATTACTTTTAAGATTATCGATATGGTATCTGAGGGATTTGAACAAGCAAAGGCGGCTATGATTATAACTAATCATGGAGAAGAAATAGCAAATAGTATATATAAACATTTGGGAAGAACAGTTACAATGCTAGAAGGCGAAGGATTGATAAGTGGGAAAAAGGTTGTATTATATGCAGTAGTAACAAGAATAGAAATACCTGAGCTTAAAAGAATAGTAGCAGCTGATGATTATTCTGCTTTTGTTACAATAACTGATGTAAATGAGATTGTTGGAAAACATATTAAAAAGAAAAAAGAAGAAACACAAACAAGTTAAATATATAAGGCTGTTGAATTAAAATAAATCGACAGCCTTTTTATGTTTATTCATTATATACAAAACTTATGATAAAATAGTAATTACATTTTTAGTAATTAGGAGGTAGTAATACATGGATGCAAATAATTTATTAATGACCGGATTTGTACTTACTGTAGGTGCAATGGCAATTTTAATAAGCATAATAAGTTTTGGATTTATGATAATGTATCAAGTTAGAAATAAAGTTAAAGTTAACAATTATGTAAAAATGATAATTTTAATAGCTTTTATAATAGGAGTTGTATTAGTTCTTGTATCAGCTAGTAAATTAGACTTAAAATCTTTGGGATTTTAAGTAAATACAGAATATATTATATTTATACATATAAATAAGATATTTAAAGTAAAATATTAAAATTTGGAGGAGAAATGGATAAAAAAATTGATTTGACAGAAGGTGGGATAGTCGAAAAACTAGTGAAAATAGCTATCCCTATAATGGCTACATCATTTATTCAAATTGCATACAATTTAATCGATATGATGTGGGTTGGAAAAAATGGTAGTAACTCGGTAGCAGCAGTTGGAACAGCAGGGTTTTATCCTTGGCTTGCAATGGCATTTGTTATGTTTTCAAAAATTGGTGGAGAAGTAAAAGTAGCTCAAAGTATGGGAGAGAAAAATACAAAGGAAGTTAAATCTTACATAAAATCATCTATAGAGTTAAATGTATTTTTATCAATAACTTATACTTTAGTATTAATTCTATTTAATAAGCAATTAATAGATATATTTAATTTAGGCGATTTAGAAGTAATCACAATGTCTAGACAGTATTTAGTTATACTTGCTATAGGAATGATTTTTTATTTTATAAATCCTGTATTCACATCGATCTTTATAGGTCTTGGAAATAGTTCTATACCATTTAGGATTAATACAATAGGACTTATAGCTAATATTATTTTAGACCCACTGCTAATTTTCGGATTTGGACCTATTGATGCTTTAGGAACAAATGGAGCAGGTATTGCTACAATAACAGCACAAATAATCGTTACTTGTGTATTTGTAGGGTATATAATAAAAAATAAAATAGAGTATTTTAAAGTTAAATACTTTAGAAATATAGAGTTAGAATACTTTAAAACTTTATATAAGCTAGGTTTGCCAGTAGCTATTCAAAATGCATTATTCACTCTTATATCTATGGCTATGGGAGTAATTGTTGCATCTTTTGGACCAGTAGCAGTAGCTGTTCAAAAGGTAGGTTCACAAATAGAATCTATATCTTGGATGAGTGCTGATGGATTTGCCTCAGCATTGTCTACTTTTACAGGACAAAATTATGGAGCATATAAATTTGACAGAATAAATAAAGGAAGTAAAATCGGATTAATAGGCGCTTTAATATGGGGAAGTATAACTACATTAGTTTTAGTATTTTTAGGCGATATAATATTTAGAGCATTTATAAATGAGCCAGATGCAATAATAAAAGGTGTAGATTATTTAAAAATCCTTGGATATTCTCAACTATTAATGTGTATAGAAATAACTATTACAGGAATACTTAAGGGGTTAGGAAGGACATATATACCTTCAGTAACAAGTATAGTATTAAATTTAGCTAGGATACCTATGGCAATTGTACTTAGTAAACCAGATATACTTGGAATAAACGGTATATGGTGGAGTATAAGCATAAGTAGTATTTTTAAAGGTATAATACTGCTTTCAATTTTTGTTATTTTAAATAAAAGTAAAAAACTTTATAAATCAAATAATAAAAATAATTTAGGTGTAAAAGACGAGTTATATTCTTAATATAAATATTAAAAAAAGTAAGGATGATCATAAAATTGTGATTATCCTTACTTTTTTTGTTTATATATAGATAATATGGAAATTACGGCTTAGGTAAATGATGGAATTAGTTATTTCCTATTGAATTAGTAGGAAATTTTGATATAATCTAACCATAGGGATTGAGAATTATTATCAATCTCCATTCATCACTAATTTAATCATCATGGAGGGAAAAATGAGAAAACTTAAATCATTAGTGTTAATGTTAGTAGCAATACTATCATTATCAGTATTAACAGGTTGTTCAAGTAACAACGAATCAGCAGACAAAGCTGAAACAAGAGTTGTAAAAACTGAAAAAGGAGATGTAGAAATACCTGCAAATCCAAAACGTATAGTTGATATTTCAGGAAGTAGTGAAGAATTAGCTATATTAGGATACGTTCCAGTGGCAACTGCTAACGTAGATTCTTACGATACAGAAAATGTACCATCATACATGAAAGAAACTTTCAAAGATACAAAAGTAGTTGGACATTCAATGATGGATACTATGGATATAGAAGCTATAATAGAAGCTAATCCAGACTTAATAATAATGGCGCCAAGACAAGAAAAAATGTACGATGAATTAAAAGAAATAGCGCCAGTTGTAATGCTTAAAGATTGTTCAAATGATTGGGAAGCAAACTTAAAACAAGTAGCTGCATTATTTGATAAAGAAGATGAAGCACAAACTTGGTTAGATAACTATTATGCAGAAGCTAAAAAAATAGGAGATGAAATAAAGAAAGCAAAAGGTGACGAATCTTATGTAGTAGCTTTAGCATCTTCTGGACAATTTATGATATTCTCTGAAGGTGGAATGGGAACTATCTTAAAAGACGATATGGGTCTTAAACAACCAGCAAATATGCCAGAACAAGATAGTATAACACTTCCAACTGTAAGTATAGAAGGACTTTCAGAAATAGATGCAGATAACATAATAGTGATAGGTATGGCATCTGACAAACAAGATTTAGCTAAAAACAGCGTATTTAATGAAATAAGAGCTGTAAAAGATGGAAACTATGTATTCTTAGATGCAAGTCCATTCTTCTCACAAGCTTATAATCCAATGGGAAGAAAATTATTATTAGACGAAGTAAAAAATGCTTTAATGTAGCATAAAATAAAGATTATTTTTAGATTAGGTGGATAAATTATATTTATTCACCTAATTTGATTTTAAGATATAAATTAGAAAATTCAAAAAAAGGAGGGTTGAATTTGGCTAATTCAAATAGAAGAAATTCATATATTTTAATTATTTGTGGATTATTGTTATTGTCTCTAGGAATATTTTTATCAGTATCAATAGGGGCAAAAGATATAGATTTTTCAACTATGATAAATAGTTTATTTGAACAAGGAAACGATATAAATTCAAAAATTATACGAGATGTAAGAATACCAAGAGCACTTGCTGGTGTATTAGTTGGAGGATTTTTAGCAGTATCAGGTGCGATTATGCAGGGGATTACTCGAAATCCTATAGCTGAACCATCAGTTATAGGTATAACTCAAGGGGCTACATTTATGGTAGCAATAGCTCTAGTATTACAACAAGTAAATTCAAATATAGTTATAGGTGGATTTTCACTTATGATATTTGCATTTTTAGGAGCTAGTATAAGTGGGTTATTTGTTTATTTTGTAAGTTCGAGATCTATGGGGAAAACTGACCCAGTAAAACTTACATTAGCAGGGACAGCACTTGGAACATTATTAATATCACTAGCTACAGGTGCAGCGATGTACTTTAACTTATCTCAACAATTAAGTTTCTGGATAAATGGTGGATTTATCGGTGTTAATTGGGAAGGTGTTAAATTATTATTTATCGTCGGCATAATCGGTATGGTATGTGCGATGGTTATGGCAAAGAGAATAACAATCCTTAGCTTAGGAGAGGATGTTGCCATTGGTCTTGGAGAAAATACAAATCGCACAAGATTTATATCACTTGTAATAGTAATATTACTTACAGGAGCGTCAGTTTCTGTAGCTGGAAATATAATATTTGTAGGTCTTATAATACCTCAAATAGCTAAAAAATTAGTAGGTGTTGATTTTAAATATATAATACCATGTTCATTTGTACTTGGTTCTGTATTAATAGTCTACAGTGACGTAATATCAAGACTTATAAATCCACCTTATGAAACACCAATAGGATCACTAACTGCGCTATTAGGTGTACCGGTATTTATATATCTTATTAGAAAGGAAGTGAAATAATATGAAAAAAAATAAAAGATTTATGATTATATCACTAGTTCTAATAGGGCTTATATTTGCAACATTTGTAATAAGTTTAAATATGGGTTCTTCAACATTAACACCGACAGATGTTATTAAAACTCTTGTTGGTCTTGGTACAAAAAATCAAGAAATAGTAATATTTAGACTGAGATTACCTAGAATACTTATGGCGATTTTAATAGGGATTGCTTTAGCAATTGCAGGGACTATCCTACAAGGTGTCACTAAAAATGATTTAGCTGATGCAGGTATATTAGGGATAAATTCAGGTGCTGCATTATTTGTAGTTATGTATATATATTTCTTAAACGGAAATGTATATGACGGAATAAGCAATTTTACGATATATACAATGCCATTTGTTGCACTTTGTGGTGCATTATTTGGCGCATTTTTAATATATGCATTGGCGTGGAATAAAGGTATAAATTCATCTCGTTTATTATTAATCGGGATTGGAATAAATACTGCATTTCTAGCATTACTTACAGTTTTCCAATTAAAATTTACTACACAAGAATTTAATAGAGTTGTAGCGTGGACAAACGGTAGTATATGGGGAGCAACATGGAAATACGTTTATATAATTGCTCCATTTGTAATTTTATTTGGTTCTTTTGCATTTTATAAGTCAAGAGATTTAGATGTATTAAATCTAGGAGATGAAATGTCGACAGGTCTTGGACTTGAAGTTGAAAAAGAAAGAAGAATAATGATAGTAGTTGCAGTTGTTTTAGCAGGTGTTGCTACATCAGTTGCAGGAAGTATAGCATTTTTAGGGCTAGTATCTCCACATATTGCACGTAAATTAGTTGGACCAGCTCATAAAAAGTTAATACCTGTTGCATCATTAGTAGGTGCGTTTATTTTATTAGCATCAGATACAATTGCTAGAAATATATTTGCCCCACTTGAAATACCAGTTGGACTAGTTGTTTCAGTAATTGGTGTACCTTATTTCATCTACTTAATGTTAAAAGCTGATTAAGTAAATGAATATTTAGAAGGAGGAATATAACTATGAATTCAATAGAAACTAAAAATGTAAATATAGCTTATGGCAATGTAAATATAGTTGAAGATTTAAATTTAGAAATACCAAAAGGAAAGATTACTACAATCATTGGAGCAAATGGATGTGGTAAATCTACAATTCTTAAAACAATAGCTAGAATTTTAAAAGCAAAGAGCGGAGACATATATATAAATTCTAAAAATATAAATGAACAAAGTTCAAAAGAAATAGCAAAAAATATGGCTGTTTTACCTCAAAGCCCACAAGCACCAGGAGGACTTACTGTTGAGGAGTTAATAGCTTACGGAAGATTTCCACATCAAAGTGGATTTAAAAACAACAAACAAGAAGATAAAGAGATAGTAGACTGGGCTTTAAAAGCGACAGGAATATCAGAATTTAGAGATAGAAAAATAGAAGATTTATCTGGTGGCCAAAGACAAAGAGCGTGGATTGCTATGGCTTTAGCACAACAAACAGATATACTTCTTTTAGATGAGCCTACAACTTACTTAGACTTAGCTCATCAATTAGAAGTATTAGAAGTGTTAGATGAATTAAACAAAAAATACAACACGACAATAGTTATGGTTATACATGAGCTTAATAATGCTGCTAGATTTGCAGACCATATGATAGGTGTTAAAAAAGGTAAAATATGCTGTAAGGGTACGGCTGAAGAAGTTATGACAAAAGAAAATCTTAGAGAATTATTCAATATAGATAGTGAGATTGTTACAGATCCTAGAACTAAAAAACCAGTTTGTATAACTTATGATATGGTTAGATAGGAGATAAGATGGAAAATTTAGCAAAAGACAATATAAGTAAATTATTAGTTAAATACTCAATTCCTGCTATCCTGGCTATGCTTGTAACTTGTTTATACAATACAGTCGATAGAGCATTTATAGGCTCTATGGATGGAGTTGGAGCATATGCAATATCAGGTTTAGGGGTGACTATGCCGCTATTTACATTAATCGGTGCATTTGGTGTGGCTGTATCTGTCGGAGGAAGCACTAATATATCGATAAAATTGGGAGCAAAGGACAAAGAAGAAGCTGAAAGACTTCTTGGAAATACATTTGCGCTAGAGCTTTTAGGTGGATTTGTAATTATGGTCTTAGGTTTAGTCTTTATAGACCAAATTTTATATGCATTTGGCGCTAGTGCAAAAACTCTACCATATGCAAAAGACTACATGGGCGTAATTTTATTAGGTGCTGTAGTAAATTTATCTGGATTTAGTTTAAATGGAGCGATAAGAGCAGATGGCAGACCAAAACTAGCTGCTACAATTATGATAGTCTGTTCTTTATTAAATTTAGTATTTGATCCATTATTTATATTCTATTTTGGATTTGGAATAAAAGGAGCGGCAATTGGAACAGTTATATGCCAGCTTATAAACTTTATATGGACAACTTATTACTTTACAAAAGGTAATTCAAATCTAAAACTTAGACTTAAAAATATAAGATTAAAAAAAGAAGCGGTAATTGCAATATTAACTATATCAATAACTCCATTTTGTATGGAAGTTGTAACAGGTTCTATACACCTTGTTACAAATAAATTCTTACAAAGTTATGGTGGAGATTTGGCAATAGGAGCAATGACTACAATAACTTCTATAAACTTAATGTTTTTAATGCCTATATACGGACTTAGTCAAGGTATGCAAACTTTAATCGCGTATAATTTTGGAGCAAAAGAATACGAAAGGACGAAGAAAATACTACTTCAAGGAATGTTTGCAGCATTTGTATTTTTATTTGGAGGATTTTTACTTACTAGATTTTTCCCAAATATGTTTGTAAATATATTTACTAAAGATGCAGTATTAGAAAAAATATGTTTAGATGGAATGAAAATATATCTTATGACATTACCACTTCTAGGAGTATGTGTGCTAGGACCAATATATTTCCAATCTATCGGAAAAATAAAACAATCAATATTCCTTACATTACTTAGACAAGTTATACTGTTTATACCTATAATAAGCGTAGTTCCTAGATTTATGGAGATGAAAGGTGTATGGATGAGTCAACCTATAGCTGATATTTTGGCGGCTATAATTATAACTGTATTTTTAGTTAGAGAGATAAAGTCTAGTACTAAAAATAATGAAATTCAAAAAGAAATAGCGTAAAAGTAAAAAAATACGAATAAAAATTTTATTACAATATAAAAATAAAATATAATAAAAATAAGAAATTATCCTAATAAGTAGTAATAATACATATTAGGATAATTTTTTTAGGGATTATAAATTATAAAGTTTGTAGGAGGGTATATGAAATTAAGAATTATTGACAAAGAATTTGCAATATGCAAGGTAAAAGATTTTTCACAAATTAACTTAGAAGATGAATTTTTATTTATAGGAAAAACGGATGACGAACATTCAATAGTTTGTGAAATGCAATCTATACCAAATAATTGTACCGATATTGATGAGGGGTGGATTGCATTTAAAATAGAGGGACAAATTGATTTTTCACTTATAGGGATAATATCTAAATTATCTACAATACTTGCAGAAACTAAAGTCGGCATTTGTGCATTGTCTACATACGATACTGATTATATACTAGTAAAAAAAGAAAATTTAGAAGATGCAAAAAATGCATTAAGAGAACATGAGTATATTGTAGAGTAAAATATTAGAAATTAAGGTTAATTTAAGTTTTTTATTATACTATTATCTCATAGTAAATAATAAGAGCTAGTTAATTTCTAAAAAGTTATTTGAATTTAAATAACTAATACTTAAAATAATTTTTTTGATGATTTTTTTAGTAATAACTCCCCGAAAAAAGGATGTGGCGGCGCATCCTTTTTTCATGTTTAAATTTACTTTTAAGAAAATTTTAATGAATATATATATACAATAGTTTATAATTAAGAAGAAGTTAGACAATGGAGGAAGAGTTATGAGACTTTTACAAGTAATTAACTTAGCTAGAGATTATTTGGGGTTAGGCGTAATAGGCTTAATTTTTATAGGGATAATATATATTTTATTTTTTAGAAAATTTTTAAAAAATCATGTTAAAGCTAACATAAAAAAAGTAATAGTATTTTGCATTTTATTTTGCTACATAGTAATCGTAATCGGTGCAACTATTTTTATAAGAGCAGGAGTATATGAACATGCAAATTTACATTTATTTAGCTCATATATAGAAGCGTGGAACAATTATTCAAAATCATATTGGAGAAATATAATTTTAAATATTTTAATGTTTGTTCCATTTGGGTTTTTGCTCCCACTTTTTAGTGAAAAATTTAAAAAATGCTACATAACTCTTAGTTTAGGGTTTTTGTTTACTTTAGGAATAGAGACAACTCAATATATAACAAAAAGAGGAATTTTTGAAGTTGATGATATAATGAATAATTTTATAGGAGCACTTATTGGATATAGTTTAGTAATGTTTATTTTATTAATTATATCTAAAGAAAAGACAAAACTTAAATCATTAAAATTAATCATATGTATCTTACCAACACTGATAGCTATATTTGCTGGATATAAAATAAATAATGCTTATAACATGCAGGAGTTTGGAAATTTAAGTAGCAATTATAATTATAAATATGATATGTCAAAGGTTTCACTAAAAAGTAATGTAAAAATATATGACAATGAAGATAAACAGAAGATGGTTTATAAATTAAAGAGGTTGAGTGCAGATGAAGCTTTAGAATTTGCAGAAAACTTTTTTGAAAAATTAGAAGCAGAAGTAGATAAATCTAATATAGTTATTCATAATAATGAAATAATGTATAGCTCAATTGATGATAGATACAAGATGACTGTATATTTAAATGGTGGAGTATATAATTTTACTGATTATAAATGTAATGATAAATTGATAAACCAAGATATGGATGAAGAAAGTGTTAAAAAAGTATTAAATGATTATAATGTAGGGCAATATAATCATTCTCAATTTGAGCAAGAAATAGAAGATAGAGAGAAATTGTCATCTTATAATTTTAGAGTTGATTTAGACGAAAAAGATAATAAATTAATTGATGGATATTTAAATATAAATCAATTTAATAAAATACTGAGTATATACAATTATATATATACTTATAATCCATATGGCAAGTATAAAATCATAAGCGAGAAAGAGGCTTATAACAAGTTAAAAGAAGGAAAATTTAATTCTTATGAACTTTACAATATAAAATCAATATTGATTAGAAGTATTAAGTTGTGTTATCAGCTAGACAGCAAAGGATATTATCAACCAGTATATAGGTTTGAATGTACGATAGATGGAGATGGAAGGTCTATATTTATACCTGCTTTAGAAGATATAAAATAATATTTAATATTGTAGATAAAAGAGTGTATTTTAAATTATAAAATTTTTAAATACACTCTTTTTAATTTTAATCTATAATAGCGACTGCTCTAACTGACGCTCCATCGGAATTTAAAAATTTGAGTGGAAGGGCACAAAATGTAAATAATTGACTATCGATTTGATCTAAATTACAGAGATTTTCGATTATAACTAAATTGTTTTTTAATATTTTATGGTGTATAGGCAAATCTTCGCTATCAATAGATTCTATAGAAATTACATCTAGACCAATTCCTTTTTTATTAGTTTTTATTAGATAATCGGCAACTTCTTCACTTATAACTGGAAATTTATCGAAATATTTTGGAGTATCCCAGTATTTGTCCCAATTAGTTTTAAACAATACAAAGTCAGCATATTCTATCATCACTTTATATTTATCTATATAAGATATATCGATAATGTCTCCTTCTGATAAATCGCTACAATCAATAACTATAGCCTTTCCGACGAATTTATCTGCAGGAAATTTATCTAAAGTAATGCCGTCTTCTCTTACATGAGCAGGAGCATCCATATGTGTTCCAGTATGAGAAAACATTGTAAGTAGAGTTTCTCTAAACCCATCTGTTTCAAATGTACTAGCTGGGGCTAATTTTGGTGGCTCTGTCCCATGAAAGACGGGCATATTTTCTTTTATAGTATGAGTTAGATCTATAACTTTCATAATGACCTCCTTATAATAATAGAATTTAATAAAATTATACTAAATTTTATTATAATCTATATAATGATTTATATAAATTTATTTGAAAAGGGGAGAAGCTTAATTGTTAAAACAAAGTGTTATAAAAAGGGGAAAAGAAATATCTGATTATTTGATAGATATTAGAAGAGATTTGCACAAAACACCAGAGTTGGCTATGGAGGAATTTGTAACAAGAGATAAGATAAAAAAATATTTAAATGAAATAGGAATTGATTATATTGAGTTTAAACATCATAGAGGGATAATGGCGTATATATACAAAGAAAATGCAAAGACGACTATTGGTATAAGAGGAGATATAGACGCACTTCCTATACAAGAAGTAAAAGAAAGTGAGTATAAATCCCAAAATGATGGTGTTATGCATGCTTGTGGACATGATGCACATACTACTATGTTAATTGGAGCTTGTAGATTACTATATGAAATAAGAGATAAATTAAATGTAAATATAAAATTTTTCTTTGAACCAGCAGAAGAAAAAGATGGAGGGGCTAAGTTCTTTGTAGAAGATGGGCTTATGGAAAATCCAAAAGTTGAGTATATGTTTGGGGCACATGTCCAAGGTTATTTGGATACTAAAGTTATAGAATCAAAATATGGGACATTAAACGCAAGTACTAATTCCATTTCAATCGAGGTAAAAGGAAAGAAAGGTCATGGAGCATATCCGCAAAATGGAGTAGATGCATTAGTTGCAGCAGCGCAGATAATAACATCACTACAAAGCATAATTAGCAGAAATTTAGCTCCACAAGATATGGCAGTTTTAACCCTTGGAAAAATCCAAGGTGGAGATGCTGGTAATGTTATTTGTGATGAAGTCAAAATAAGCGGAACACTCAGAACTTTAGACAGCTCACAGAGGGAGTTTATTATAAAGAGAGCAACAGAAATAGTAGAAAATACTGCTGCTGCATATAGATGTCGTGCTAAATTCAATATAAATGAAAATGGATATGATGCGCTTATAAATGATAAAGATTTAGTAGATGTAGTCAAAAAAAATGCAGAAGAATTTTTAGGGGAAGGAAGCTTTATATTTAAAGATTATCCATCTATGGGAGGAGAAGACTTTTCTTTTTTTACAGAAAATTGTAAAGGGGCATTTTTCCATGTTGGATGCGCAAATAAAGAAAAAGGAATAACATCTCTTATACATACTGCTGATTTTGATATAGATGAGAGATGTTTAAGTATAGGAGCGATTATGCACACATTAAATGTGCTGTATTTTAATTAATTAAAATTATAATAAACAGAAATTTTTAGGTCGAAGTTATATATTTGACCTATTTTTATATACAAAACCATATAAACTATATGTATTTTTGATAAGCATAATTTAAGTAAATATAAATTAAATTCAAATTACATGATTATATGATATATAAAATTATAATTTATACAAATGTGCAAATAATATAAAAGAAAACTGCTATTTAAAATAACAAATATTGAGTTTGATAATATATACATTTATAAATTTATCAAGGAGAGTAAAATGAAAAAGAATACATTGAGAGTAATCCCTTTAGGCGGATTAGGTGAAATCGGAAAAAATATAACTGCAATAGAATATGAAGATGAAATAATAGTGATAGATTGTGGAGTTTCGTTCCCAGATGACGATATGTTGGGGATTGACTTAGTTATACCGGATATAACTTATTTATTAGACAACAAAGAAAAAGTAAAAGGGCTATTTATAACTCATGGACATGAGGATCATATAGGCTCAATTCCGTACATTTTAAAACAACTAAATATGGATATATATGCGACAAGATTGACAATAGGACTTATCGAAAGTAAATTAGAAGAACACAAAATAGATAAAAGAAATTTAATTCCTGTAAAAGCAGGAGATGTTATAAGATTTAATAAACTAAGTGTAGAATTTATTAGAGCAACTCACAGTATAGCAGATGCTTGCTCTTTAGCTATTTTTACACCACTTGGCACAATTGTTCATACTGGTGACTTCAAGATAGATTATACTCCTATTGATGGAAGAGTTATGGACTTAAATAGATTTTCGGCATTGGGAGAAGAGGGTATATTATTATTAATGGCAGATAGTACAAATGTCGAAAGAAGCGGCCATTCACTTTCTGAAAAGACAATAGGTGAAACTCTAAATAGAATTATAAGAGGGGCTACAGGTAGGGTTATAGTAGCTACATTTGCATCTAATATACATAGGATGCAACAAGTAGTAGATGCATCACTAACACAAAATAGAAAGATTTGCTTTAGTGGAAGGAGTATGGAAAATGTAAGTAAGGTGGCTATGGAGCTTGGCTATTTACATATACCAGATGACGCAGTAATAAACGTAGATGAACTAAATAATTATGATGACAATATAACTATAATTACAACAGGAAGTCAAGGAGAACCAATGGCTGGGCTTTCGAGAATTGCATATGGAAATCATAGAAAAATAAAGTTACAAGAAAATGATTTATTTATAATTTCTGCCTCACCAATACCGGGAAATGATAAAATGATATCAAAGGTAATAAATCAACTTTATAAAAAAGGTGCAGAAGTTATATATGAAGATTTAGAAGATGTTCATGTTTCTGGACATGCATATCAAGAAGAATTAAAACTTATTCACTCTATAACTAAACCTAAATATTTCTTGCCAGTTCATGGTGAATATCGTCACTTAAAACACCATGCCGACTTAGCTAAAAAAATGGGTATGTCGGGAAATAATATATTCACAATGGAAACAGGAGATGTACTTGAGATAACAGAAGATGGTGCAAGAGTAGCTACTAAGGTGCGCACAGGTGTACTTTATGTAGATGGGATAGGAGTAGGTGATGTAGGAAATATAGTTTTAAGAGACAGAAGAAATTTAGCTCGTGATGGTATGGTGATAATAGTTTTTGCAATAGACAGCGAAAATTTATATCTAGCATCAGGACCAGATGTAATAACAAGGGGATTTATATATGCACGAGAAAGTGAAGAGATTATAAACGAAATAAAAGAAGTCTCTAGACAAAAAATAGAAGAGTGCTTAGAAGATGAAACAATAGGATGGCAAGTTTTAAAAGGAAGTGTAAGAAAAGCTGTAGAAACATTATTATTTGAAAAAACAAAGAGAAGACCGAGCGTATTTCCTATTATAATGGAAATATAAGAAGAAATTTTAGGGGGAATTAAATTGAGTGAATATATTGAATTTAAAAATGTGAAAAAGGTCTATAAAATGGGGGAGGTAAATATAGAAGCATTAAGTGGAGTGAATTTTTCTGTAGATAAAGGTGAATTTGTGGTTGTGGCAGGTGCAAGTGGAGCTGGAAAAAGTACAATACTAAATATATTAGGTGGAATGGATAGTCCAACTAGCGGAGAAATCATAGTCGATGGAAAGTATATAAATGATTATTCTAATAAAGAGCTAATAACATATAGAAGATATGATATCGGATTTGTATTTCAATTTTACAATTTAGTGCAAAATTTAACTGCAAAAGAAAATGTAGAGTTGGCAACTCAAATCTGCAAAGATCCACTAAATATAGATGAGATTATGGAAGCTGTTGGACTACAAGACAGAAAAAACAACTTCCCAGCACAATTATCTGGAGGTGAGCAACAAAGGGTTGCAATAGCAAGAGCGCTTGCCAAAAACCCAAAGATACTTTTATGTGATGAACCTACAGGTGCATTAGATTATAATACAGGAAAATCGATTTTAAAATTATTACAAGATATGTGTAGAACTATGGAGATGACAGTAATAATAATCACACATAATTTGGCTTTAACACCTATGGGAGATAAAGTAATCAGAGTTAAAAATGGTAAAATAGAAAGTGTAGTAATAAATGAAAATCCAACTCCTGTGGAAAGGATTGAGTGGTAATATGAAAAGTGCACTTAATAAAGATTTTATCAGAGATATAAAAAATTCAAAGGGAAGATTTATTTCTATTTTACTAATAGTTGCATTGGGGGTAGCTTTCTTTTCTGGGATTAAGGATGCACCTCTAGTTATGAAAAAAACATCAGATTCATATTATGATGATTATAATTTAATGGATATAAGGATAACATCTACTTTAGGGCTTACTGATAACGATGTAGATGAAATTAAAAAGATAGAAAAAGTAGATGGCATAAAAGGAACATACGCTATAGAAGCAATATCAACTTATAAAGATAAAGACAGTGTAGTTCAAATACAAAGTATAAATTTAGATGATTACAAACAAAACAATAAAAATTATATAAATAGACTCAAAGTAGTCAAAGGTAGATTGCCACGAAATAGTGGCGAATGTGTAATTGAAAAATCTAAATATCAATTTTTAGGATATCCTATAGGAAGTAAGATAAAAATAGAATCTGGAGTAGATGACGATATTGGAAATAGCCTCAAAAAGAAAGAATATACAGTCGTGGGATATGTAAATACTCCATATTATTTGTCTCATGAAAAAGGAAATGCCTCTATAGGTGGAGGTAGAATACAAGGGGCAATGATGATTTTAGATAGTGATTTTAACTTGGATGTATACACAGATATTTACTTAACTGTAAAGGGAGCTAAAAACTTAGATACTTATTCAGAAAAGTATCAAAACTTAATAGATTCAGTTACAGAAGATATTGATAAAATAAAAGAAAATCAAATAGAAACTAGATATAATCAAGTAATATCAGAAGCCAAAAAAGAGTTAGATAAGGGAGAAAAAGAATATAACGAAAATAAAGAAAAAGCTGAAAATGAAATTAAAGATGCACAAACTAAAATAGATAATTCAAAATTAAAATTACAAAATAGTAAATTACAACTCGACTCACAAAAATCAAAGACTCAAAGTGAAATAATAAACAGCAAGAAGCAAATACAAAGTGCAAAATCACAGCTTGAATATGGAAAACAACAGTATCAAAATTCACTTAAAGAATTTCAAACTCAAAAGAAAAACGCAGAAGCTGGATTTATACAAGCAGAATCAAAGATAAAACAACTACAATCGCAACAATATAAACTACAACAACAATCAAGTGAGTTAAATTTACTACTTAATAATCAAAATCTAACTCAAGAACAAAAATATTACTACCAAAATCAATTAGAATCTATAAATCAAAATTTATCACAATTAACATCAAGTATATCATATGCTAAAAATGAATTAGAAAATCAAAAGCAAGCTCTTAAACAAGCTGAAAATAAATTAAATCAGACAAAGCAAACTCTAGACACAAACGAAGCTAAGATAAAGCAATCAGAAATTACATTACAAAACTCAGAAAAAAGTGCACATATCCAAATTTCACAAGCAGAACAAGAAATAAAAAATGGACAAGCTGAAATAGAGCAAGCGCAAAAAACTTTAGACGAAAAGAAAAAAGATACAGAAAGCCAGCTATCAGAGGCTAAAAAGAAATTGGAAGATTCTAAAGCACAGATAAAAAATATTGAACGTCCAACATGGTACGTTTTAGATAGAGATAGCCATAGATCTTTCGTCGAATATGAAGGATGCGCCAACAGTATAGATGCACTTGCAAAAATATTCCCTGTATTTTTCTTTGCAGTGGCGGCTCTTGTATGTTTGACAACTATGACGAGAATGGTAGATGAACAGAGAATAAATATAGGTACTTTAAAAGCGTTAGGATATACTGTATTTGATATAGCTAAAAAATACATATTATATGCATTTACAGCTAGTATAGCTGGTAGTGTGCTTGGTTTATTGATAGGATTTTCTGTATTTCCAATAGTAATTTTTTATTCGTATGGAATGATGTATACTCTTCCAAATATGCAAGTAGCTATCGATATAGTACTAGCTATAGGAATTACGATAGTTGCAGTACTAATAACAACATTATCAGCTTATATAGCTTGTAAAAAGGAATTGATGGAAGAACCATCAGCACTTATGAGACCGAAAGCGCCAAAAAACGGAAAGAGAATATTATTAGAAAGAGTAGATTTCATATGGAAGAGACTTAGTTTTATAAGTAAGGTAACTCTCAGAAATATATTTAGATACAAAAAGAGATTTTTTATGACAGTATTAGGAATAGCTGGATGTACGGCACTTTTAGTTACTGGATTCGGTATAAAAGACTCTATCCAAATGATAGTAAGCGGACAATATGGCGAAATATTAAAATACGATATGCAAGTATCACTTACAAATAAATTAACAGATAAAGAAATAGAAAATATAGATAAAGAACTAGGTAAAACTCAAAATATTAAATCATATGAGTTTTTTGTATATGAAAATGGAGAAGTCAGAACTAAAAAAGGCAATGAAGAAGTAAATATAGTTATTCCAGATAATCTAGATAAATTAAATAAATTTATTCATCTTAGAGAGAGAGTTAGCCATAAGAAGATAAACTTAGATAATGACGGTTTAGTACTTAGTGAAAAAGCAGCTAGAGTTATAGGCGCATCAGTAGGAGATACAATAAAATTAAAAAATAGTGATGATATAACTGTAGAGGCAAGAGTAAGCGCCATAACAGAAAACTATATATCTCACTATGCATATATGACTAAAGATTATTACAACAAACTATTTAATAATATACCTCAAAATAATAAAGTTTTAGGTATTTTAAATAGTACATCGTCAAAACAAGAAGATAAATTATCTGAAGAGATAATAAATGTAGATGGAATATCAGGCGTCACATTTAATACAATATCAAAGCAGACATTTAGCAATACGATTAAAAATTTAAACTATGTAGTTTTAGTTATGATAGTTTCTGCCGGTTCTTTAGCATTTGTAGTTTTATACAACTTGACGAATGTAAATATCTCAGAGAGAATTAGAGAAATTGCAACGATAAAGGTTTTAGGTTTTTATGATGGAGAGACAGCAGCTTATATTTATAGAGAAAACATCATACTTACAATAGTGGGAATGATAGTAGGGCTCGTATTAGGTAAGTTTTTACACCAATATATTATGATCACTGTAGAAATAAAATCTATGATGTTTGGAAGAATAATAAGTTTGAAAAGTTATATTATAGCAGCTATTTTGACAATATTACTTTCACTTATAGTAAACATAGTAATGTATTATAAGTTGAAAAATGTAAAAATGGTAGAGTCGTTGAAATCAATCGATTAAAAATTTATGAAAAAGTTTTGGAAATTTAATGTCAAAAATATTGTATTCAACATAGTATAATTTAGAAATAAAAATTATCAGCAAGGGGGAACAATATAATGTTAGAAAGATTTTTCGGCGGTTGCGACGGTGGATTCTTTGGTATGGGATGGTGGATAATAATATTATTCTTCTTATTCCTAGCATTTGGAGAAACTTGGGTTGATATAGATATTTGTGCATGGATACCATTCTTAATATTATTATTAATAGTTTGTGCAAGTACTGGCATAGATGGTCTTGATGACGGCTGTGGATGTGGCTGCTAATATTAAAAAAAACAAATTATAATTAATTAATAGGGCATATAAAATAGTTTTATAAATTATTTTATATGCCTTTTTAATATTTAAGGAGATTATATCTAATAGCAAAGACTGATACAATACTTACGCAGGGATTTAATTATGTTATGACTGTTTTTGAAAGTAAAGATATACCGCTTGAAGTAGCTTTATCAAATAAGAATAATATAACTATTTATGTAAATGGAAGTATACTCAAAAATCAAAATGTAAATATCAAATCAGCAAGAGGATTAAATAAAAACTACAAAACAGATTCTAATGGAATGATTTCTAACTTAAAAATAAGAGATTTAAGACAGGGAATAACAGTCACTTATAATGCAGGAAATAATCAAACCTATGTATGCTCTTATATAGTTAAGTCTAATAAATTATTTACACCACTTTACTTTGAAGCACAAAAACCAATGTTATATTGTTGTTTATTATCAGCAGTACTTATGAAAGATGTATATGTTGCCAAATATCCTCAATTTAATGGCTCAATTGGTGCGGCAATAATGGCAAAAGAAAGAGGAGAAGTTATATGATAGGGACAACGCTGATATCTTGCATAACGGGAGGATTTTCAATTGGACTTGGATGTGGTACTTGTTGTAGTCCAGCTATAGGTGTATTTTTATCGACTTATATAGTTTCACATTCACAAAATATGAAAAAGGCGTTTATTACATTTTTTAGTTTTTTCTTTGGAAAAATTCTCTCTGTAATAAGCCTTTGTATGATTAGCTCATATCTAGGAAATAAATTTTTATTTAAAGATGGACATATTGGCTCAATCGACTTGAGTAAAGTAATGAGTATAACATTTATAGTTTTAGGTTCATTTTTAATAGTGAAGTATTTCTATAATAGACAAAAAAGCGACAGGTCATGTAAGTCTTGTAGTGGAAGTTGTGGGTCTAATTTAAAAAATAAAGATTGGTCACCTTTAATAATAGTAATAGCTTACGGTCTTACACCATGTGCACCTCTTCTTTTAATAATTGGGTATGCAAGTACAATATCTATTACAAATGCGATATTACTTGGGCTTTGTTTTAGTATGGCAAGTATAATTTCACCTATGATAGTAGTTGTATTGCTTGCAGGCATAATTTCAAATAATTTATATGAAGAATTGCCAAAATACATAGATTTATTTAAATTGATGTGTTATGGAGTATTGATATTTATAGGAATAAAAACTTTATAATTAAAAAAATAAAAGTCAGCTTATAACTTTCTGTACTTTTTTTAATAATATTATTAGATATTATAAGGAAAAATACAGTATATAGGCTGGCTTTTTTGAATTTAAATTTTATTAAAATAAAATCTTGAAATAATTTTAACTGGATTGTATAATATAACCTTAGTGATAAATAAGTATTTGTGTAATTAGTATTTTTTTAGTATTTGTCCATAGGGCGAATATAATTTTTTTATGTGTAGGAAATTTATTTTAAAGACGGAAAATTAGAGAGGTGTTAAAGTATGAAACAAGGTTTTGATGCAAAAAAATATTTAGAACAACAATCTAAATATATATTAGAAAGAGTTAATAATTTCGACAAACTTTACATAGAGTTTGGTGGAAAACTTATCGGAGATTTACATGCAAAGAGGGTTTTACCTGGATTTGATGAAAATGCTAAGATAAAAGTATTACAACATATCAAAGATCAATTAGAGGTTGTAATCTGTGTTTATGCTGGAGATATCGAAAGAAACAAAAAAAGAGGCGATTTCGGTATAACTTACGATATGGAAGTTCTAAGATTAATAGATGATTTAAGAACTTATGAATTAGATGTAAACAGTGTAGTTATAACAAGATATGAAGGACAACCTGCAACTACAGTATTTATAAATAAATTAGAGCGTCGTGGTATAAAAGTTTACAAACATGCTCCAACTAAAGGGTATCCATCTGATGTAGATACAATAGTTAGTGATGAAGGATATGGTGCAAACCCATATATAGAAACTACTAAACCAATAGTTGTTGTTACAGCTCCAGGACCAAACAGTGGTAAATTAGGAACTTGTTTAAGCCAATTATATCATGAACATAAAAGAGGAAATTCTGTAGGATATTCAAAATTCGAAACATTCCCAGTTTGGAATCTTCATTTAAATCATCCAGTAAACGTAGCATATGAAGCTGCAACTGTAGATTTAAAAGACGTAAATATGATAGATTCATTCCATTTAGATAGATATGGAGTAAAAGCTACAAACTACAACAGAGATTTAGAGTTATTCCCTGTTCTTAAAAAGATAATAGAAAAAATAACAGGAGAAGAGTCAATATTCCAATCACCAACAGATATGGGTGTTAATAGAGTAGGATTCGGAATATATGATGATGAAGCAGTAAGCGAAGCATCAAGACAAGAAATAATAAGAAGATACTTTAAAACTGGTTGTGAATACAAAAAAGGTGAAGTAAATAAAAGTTCATATGAAACTATGTCTTTAATAATGGAAAAATCAAACTTAAAACCTGAAGATAGAAAAGTTGTTATACCAGCTAGAGAATATAGCGAAAAATTAAAAGCAGCTGGAGAAAAAGATGAATTATGCACAGTAGTAGCATTAGAATTAAATGATGGAAATATAATAACAGGAAGAAGCTCAGAATTAATGGGAGCTAGTGCAGCAGCAGTATTAAATGCAGTAAAAGTTCTAGCTAATATTCCAGATGATATGTTATTAATATCACCAGTTATATTAGAACCAATCATAAAATTAAAAACTGATACTTTAGGAAGTAGACAAGTTTCATTAAGCTTAGAAGAAGTATTAACAGCACTTTCAATATGTGCAGTTACAAATCCAGCAGCTCAAATGGCTATGGATCAATTAGTAAAATTAGAAGGAGCACAAGCTCATTCAACTACTATGCTTAGCAAAGATGATGAACAAACATTTAGAAAATTAGGTATAGATGTGACTTGTGAAGCAGTTTACCCTTCTCAAAATTTATACTATGTGTAAATTGTATTTGATAGGAAAATAAATTGTAGATAAATTTTTATATATAGAAAATGAGCCTTCTATCGTAGATAGAAGGCTATAAATTATTTTTATTCGTATAATTTTTTGTGTAAGTATTTTGTGTAAGTATTAAGTATTTTAAAGACCTCAAATTTTTGAGGTGGAATATTATTGTATAATTTTTTTATAGAAAAGTCAATGTATTTTTCATAAAAAATTATATTATAAATGTAAGTTAATATTTGTGATATATTTTTGTTGAGAGAGTGTAGTAGTGTTAAACTGCTACACTCTCTTTTTATAATATATAAAAGTAAATCTAAAGAATGAACAAAGTCGACCGCGAATGGCTGCAGTGAATCTTTGAGCAACGGACGAAGTCGTTGGCGATATGAACGCAGTGAATCTTATAAATAAGTTATAGAATGGTTGTAATTTAAGATTTCATCTAATTTATTTTTATCTAATAATCCTCTTTCTAAGACGATTTCTTTTACCTTTTTAGGATCATTATTGCTTTTAGATACAATTTCGCAAGCCATATCATAACCTATGTAAGGAACTAATGCAGTTGCGAGAAGAACGATTGAATTATCTAGATGTTTTTTGCAATTTTCCTCATTGGCAGTAATAGTATTAATACATTTTGTTCTAAATATTTTTAATGTTTCTGTAAGCAATGTTAAACTTTCAAGTATACTATCTGCAATTAAAGGCATAAATGCATTTAATTCAAAATTACCGTTCGCTGCACACATACTGATTGCAATGTCATTTGCCATGACTTTTATTGCTACTTGTGTTACCATTTCTGGAATTACAGGATTTACTTTACCGGGCATAATCGTACTTCCGGCTTGCATATCAGCAAGATGTATTTCATTAAATGGTTTTGAGTTCATTATGCGTAAATCTGTAGATATTTTCATAATATTTACCGCTAATGATTTTAAAAGTCCTGATACTTCAACAAATACATCATTGTTTTGAGTTAAATCTATAGGATATTCAGATTTTGCAAGTCCAATTCCTGTTAAATCTCTAATTATTTCAATAACTCTAAAAGTATATAATCTATTTGCATTACTTCCTGTGCCTATAGCAGTTCCACCTAAGTTTACTTGTCTTAATCTTTCTTCAACTTTATAAATTCGCCACCTATCTCTAGCAATTGCCTGAGCATATGCTCCAAATTCTTGTCCTAAAGTTATGGGAAGGGCATCCATCATTTCAGTACGTCCTAGTTTAACTACAAATTCAAATTCATTTTCTTTTCTTTGTAGTGCTTCTTGCAACTTACTACATTCATCACTAAGAGCTCTAACTAAGTTAATACATGCAATCCTTAAAGCTGTTGGATACACATCATTTGTAGATTGCCCCATATTTACATGGTCTAAAGGATGAATATAATCGTAATCGCCAGGTTCTTTCCCAAAAATTTTTAATGCTAAGTTAGCTATAACTTCATTTACATTCATATTAGTGGAAGTTCCAGCACCACCTTGAAGGGCATTAGTTATAAAATTTTCATCATACTTTCCAGATAAAATTGCATTACATGCTTCAACTATTGCATTTGCTCTTTCTTTATCTAATGTTTTAACTTTTTCATTTGCCATAGCAGCAGCTTTTTTAACAGTTACCATAGCATAAATAAGTTCTTTTCTTACTTTTGAATTGCTTATATTAAAATTTTCAAAAGCACGGGCAGTTTGAATTCCATAAAGTAGGTCTTTATCAATACTTACTGTCCCTAACTTATCTTTTTCAATTCTTTTTTTAGGATTATTATTTGTTTTGTCAGTTTGATTTATTGTAATATTGTCCATAAAATCACTCCTGTTCTTCTAATAAGTAAGATACATGAGGAAAGGCTTCTACTGTTCTGTGTAAAATTCCCTGCATATATGCTATTAAAATACCATAATTAGTTATAGGAATATTTTGATCTTGTGCACATTTTATTCTATATTTCATCTCTCTAGCATTTAGAGTACATCCACCACAGTGAACTATCATCTTGTACTTTGATAAATCGTATGGGAATTCTACGCCACTTGAAAATTCAAAATTAAGTCTTTTACCACAATGTTGCATTATCCATCTCGGTATTTTTACACGACCGATATCATCACATTGTCTATGGTGTGTACATCCTTCAGAAAGTAAAACAGTATCACCATCGTTTAAACTTTCTATGGCTTTTGCACCTTTTACTAATTCTTCTAAATCGCCTTTATATCTGGCAAATAGAATTGAAAAGGAAGTTAATAAAATATCTTTTGGAGTATCTGCTGAAACTTTAGCAAAAACTTGAGAATCAGTTATTACTATTTTAGGTTTTTTACCTAAGCTAGCTAAAGTATCTCTAAGTTCATATTCTTTTACAACAATTGCAGTTGCATCTGATTCTAATATATCTCTTATTGTTTGTTGTTGAGGAAGTATCAATCTTCCTTTTGGAGCGGCTTTATCTATAGGGACTACAAGGACTACAAAATCAGAAGGGTCTAATAAATCGCCTACAATTTGAAATTTTGATTCATCTGAAGGTGCTTGTTTGGCTATAAGTTCTTTTAATTCATATATATTTTCTTTTGTTATAGAGCTGACCCACATAGTATTAGGAGAGTCTTCTAGAGGTAAGTCTATATTTTTTTCTTTTACTAAGTCTAATTTATTCATTACTACTATATACGGAATTTTCTTTTCTTTAAATTTTTCTATTAAAGCGTTGTCTTGTGGAGTTACCCCGATTAATCCATCGACAACTAATATGCCTATATCGGTTTTATTTAAAACTTGATAACTTTTTTTAACACGCATTTTACCAAGTTCCCCAGTATCATCAAGACCAGGAGTATCAATTATCATTACAGGACCTAAAGGCAACAGTTCCATAGCCTTTGAAACAGGGTCAGTAGTTGTACCTTTTACATCAGATACTATTGCTAAATCTTGATCTGTTATTGCATTTATTACACTTGATTTTCCAGCATTACGTTTCCCAAATATACCTATATGCACACGTTCTGCAGAAGGTGTAGAGTTTAAGCTCATCTAAATTTCCCCCTTAAAATAAAATTACCTTGCAAAAAGCAAGGATATTAAAAAATATTTTGAAACCTTATACTTTTTCCTCGGAATAACCTCTGAATCAGTTTGGTCTTTTATATTAGTTATAACAAAAATAATTTCGGCTACAACTTTAATAAAATTATATCACAGTAAGTTTTTAATTATCAATAAATGGAAAAATTAATATGAAAAGTGTCAAAGATTGGTGTTTTTAGGTTGGAAAATTTATAAATTAACAATATAATTTAAGTAGAAGACAGAATTAGGGTTTATGTGTAATTTTCAAAATTGAAATATAAATAAAAGAAGGTTATTAATATGGATAAAAAACAAATACAAAGAGAAAATCTAAAAAATATACTATATAGTATATTTGATAATTATGGAGATTTATCAAAAAAGATATACATAGTAATTAGTGATGTAGAAAATAATAAACATATTTGTGAAGAAATTTTAAAAATAATAAACAAAAATACACCATCATTTATTAGAAAAATATTAGTTGGTTATAATGATGATAACAAAAATGTCACGGTTAAATTAAAAAGAAGAAATGAAAAATTTAACATAGTAGAAAAATACGATTTAAATAGCAAAGATGACGTAGTAGTAGATGTATATAATATGGATTTATCTAAAGAAAAAGAAAAGTACAGTTATGAAAGTAAATTTATTGTAGATTATATTGTAAGTTTAGATGATATTAAAAAGACTAAATTCTTTAAAGAGATAAAAAAGAAAATTATATCTAATAAAGAAGTTAAAAGTGAAAATCAAATAGCTTTAAATCTAAATGATTTATATAATATTTGCATAGAGCAGACACTATGGAAAAATGAAGATGATATAAGTAAAATGAATAATTGGATTTACAATATAATAAATCCACATGCTTTAAATAGCGAATTACTTAATAAAATGCTAGGTACAATAAATGAGCAATTAGATAATCTAAAATTTTCTTCATACTTAGAATATATTTTATCTAAAAGCGAAAATAAAACACTAGATTATATTTCACCATCAGGAGATTTATACAAACTACTACTTTTTGAAGATATACTTAGAATAGATTATAAAGATAAATGTAAAGTAAAAATTGATTTAGATGTAGAGTATATAGGCAGATGGTGGAGCGAAAATATACTACCTCTATTTAAAGCAAAATATAATAAAGAAGATTTAGTAAACGAATTACAACTAGAAATTAAAAAGAATGAAATAATAGATTTTCATGGGAAAAATTTTGAAAAGTTCAAAAATAAAATAATAAGTGAGATACAAAAAGAATATAGCGAACTTGAAGTTTTAGAAGATAATTCTGAAAAAGATGAGAAAATATCTTTAGAGCAAAATATAAAAGAACTGAAGACTGAAAATATATCGGATTTAGAACATACAATTGAGCAAAGTCATCTAAAATATCAAGGAAATAGGGAACTTTTAAAAGAATATTGTAGCGATAAATTTATAGATATATTAGAAAACAAAGAAAAAAGTTATAGCCTAAAAGAATTAGAACAATTTCTAAGAGAAAATGAAGACTACTTCAATGATAAAGCATATGTATATTTTGAAATATGTATACAAAAGAAAATTCAAAACTTAGAAGAAAATCTTTTAAATGATATTTGTGATGTAAAAGATTTACCAGACCTTGAAAACTTACATAATAAAATTTTAGAAAATGGTGACTTTGTAAAATGTGAAGATCTAGAGAGTATTATTTTTACAAAAATGGAGTCAATCATAAAAAAATTAAATTTAGCAGAAATAAACGACGAGGACAATATAAGAATAGCAAACAATATATATGATAATACTGGATCAATTAATTTAGAAAAATATCCTGTTGCTGAATTGCTTATCTGCAGAGATATAAATATAGACTTAGACAACGTAATGGATTCCATAAATTATTTGAAAGATACAATAGACGAAATCAAAGAAACTGTAGTAGATAACTGTATTTTTAATTATGAATATTACAATATGAATATACAAATAAATGGAACAGACAATTACTATACTATTAAATTTAGATACTTAAATGATTTAGTAGACTATATAAAAATAAAAGAGGGAAATAAATTTTTACTTAATTTAAAAAGCATAAATAAAGATGTAAAATATAAGAAAAGAGTTTTTAATAAAGGCAATACTGAAATAATAAAAGAAATAGATAATTTCTATTTAGAAAAACAACTTGCTAAAAGTAAATAAAAATATACTAGAAACTTTATTCGAGGTTATATATTAAAACATATAAAGACAATTATAAAAATATTTGATATACTTAACAGTGAATTTAAATTTGGGAGGGAAAATATGAACAATAAGGAAATAAGCATCACCCCATCTAACAGCAAGAAAGTTTCATATTTAGTAGTTTTTGCAATAGTTGCATTAGTATATCTAGTAATGATGAAATTTAACTGGATTACACGTGAACTTGGAATAGGGTTAGTAGCATTTTGTGCATGTGTATCACTTTATTTTTTATATAGCTTATGTTTTCCAAAAGCATCTCTTGTTATCAATCAAGATGGTATAAAAGAAAAAGCTATAAGAGGTAAAGGTCTTATTAAATGGGAAAAAATAAGTGAAGTGTATATATGTATAATTCCAAAGAAAAAATACGATACATATTACTTAGGTATTAAATACCGTAAAGATGAAAACGATAAAAGAAAAGTTAAATTTAAAGGTAAAGTCAACGAACGTATAGGAGATGTTGTACTTACTTTAGATGAACTTGAAATGGAGCCTTATGAAATTTATAATAATATTCAAAAATACTATAGCAAATTTATAAAAAGATAGTAAAATTATTATAATATAAGAAACAAAAAAGGGAGTCTTAAAAATAGAAATAACTATTTTTTAGTCTCCCTTATATAATTTCACAAAAAGAAAAGACCTATTTAATGAAACGGTCTTTTTACAATAAAGTAAATAAAATAATTTGGTTATGAGTAAGGAATTCTTAATTCCCTGGATAATTTAATTTTATATTATTTTTATTATGATTTCAATATATATAACAAAAAATAATCATATGAAGAGGAATAATAGATATAAACAATAAGAGAAATATTTTAACTTATAATAAATTAAAAACTATAAAAAAGGTGATTTAAATGGAGCAAATTAGGAAAATAATACATATAGATATGGATGCCTTTTTTGCATCTGTAGAACAAAGGGACAATCCAAATTTAAAAGGGAAACCAGTTATAGTAGGAGGAAGCCCAAACAGTAGAGGAGTAGTGGCGACTTGTTCTTATGAAGCTAGAAGATACGGGATTCATTCCGCAATGCCATCAAAAATAGCTCAAAAAAGATGCCCCTATGCCGTTTTTGTAAGACCTAGATTTAATACTTATAGACAAGTATCAAACCAAATAAGAGATATATTTCATAGGTATACAGATTTAGTAGAGCCGTTATCATTAGACGAAGCTTTCTTAGATGTGACTAATCCCAAAATACCTATAAAATATGCTACAACTATTGCAAAGTTTATAAAAAGAGATATCTTAATGGAGACAGGACTTACTGCTTCTGCGGGTATTTCATACAACAAATTTCTGGCTAAATTAGCATCTGACTATAATAAACCAAATGGATTTACAGTAATAACCCCAGATAATGCTCAAGATTTTTTAGATAAATTACAAATACAAAAGTTTTTTGGTATTGGAAAGGTAACTGCTAAAACACTAAAACTTATGGGAATAAATAATGGATACGATCTTAGACAACTTAGTTTATATGAATTAGAAAAATTGTTTAAAAGCAGAGGATATATTTATTATAATTTTGCGAGAGGAATAGATAATAGACCTGTTGAACCATATAGAGAACGTAAATCTGTAGGTTCAGAAACAACACTAGACCACAATTACAGATTAGATGAAGAAGAACTTGTAAATATATTAGATGAATTATGTCTAGATGTAAGCAATAGAATTATGTATTTAAATAAATTAGGCAAAACAGTAACACTTAAGATGAAGTTTGAGGATTTTACACAAATAACGCGCAGTACAAGTCTAGAATACGGAATAAACTCACATAAAGATATAAGAAAAAATATATACAATCTATTTAGAAATATACAGTGTAATAATCTACAAATACGTTTAGTAGGTGTAACTTTATCAAATTTAATAGATATAAATGAGAGTACACACAATATAACACTATTTGAATATATGGAAAATATAAGCGCTGATAAAGATGATTAAAATAAATTTATTTAAATATTGTATAATAAAATAGCATATCATAAAGTATTATAATTTATTGAAAAAATTGTAAAATAAGGATATAATTAAGTATACACATTGTTGTATAGATTTTTTGAATAAGATTCACGAATTGAATATTGTTCAAGGTGTATTTAAAACAATACTTAAAAGGGAATGTGGTGAAAAGCCACAGCAGCCCCCGCTACTGTAAGAATGACGAAAGCTTAAGGTTTTGGAGAACTTAACCTCCACTGTTAAATCGGGAAGGAGAAGCAAGTAGGATGATTTCAAGCCAGGAGACCTGCCTAAAATGATACATGCTCTTTCGGAGGGAGAGAAATACTGTAATATGGGTTATTTATAATCGCGCGGAAAATAGACAATATACATATTATAGATTTTTTTGGGACCGAAGAAAATGGTTCTTTTTTTGTGAATAATAAAAGAACATTAATTCAATTTGTGAGTCTTATTTTATTGGATAAATTTAATAAAAAGAAAGTGTAATATTTAGTAACTTAGATATTTAAAGTTAAACATATTAGTAAGATTTTAAAATAATAAAAAATATATAATAAACCATTTTTTGAAATATGAAAATGAATAATTTTTAGGAGTTAAATTTACACTTTTTTAATGATATAATAATATATATCACTAATAAGAGGTGTTAAATAATGAGTGAAAAAAAATTGGCTAAAGGAAATGACAAAGCTGCACTAAATAGAAGGCTTAAGAGAATTGAAGGACAAGTAAAAGGAATTCAAAAAATGGTAGAAGATGATAGATATTGTGTAGATATATTAGTTCAAATATCAGCAATTAGATCTGCTATAGATAATGTAGGCACAATGATACTAGAAAACCATATTAAGGGCTGTGTTTCTAATGATATAAAATATGGAAATGAAGAAGAAAGTGAAGCGGCAATTAAGGAATTAATGGATACAATAAAAAAATTCACAAAATAGGGGGGGCTATTATGAATCAACAGGGGTTTATAGTTGAAATAGTAGATGATAAAACTGCTAAAATGCGTATGCAAAGACATTCTGCATGTGCTTCATGTGGTAAATGTGCAAAATTAACTTCAGAAAGTCAAGATTTAATAGTAGAAGTCGACAATCAAATTGGAGCAAAAGTAGGGGATCACGTAGAAGTTAGTATGGATAGTGTAAAAGTAATGAAAGCAACTATGTTGGCATATATGTTGCCACTAGTATTTTTAATTGCAGGGACAGCTATATGCTTTTTTGTACTTAATAATATAAACTTTAACGGTCCAATAGAATTATTAAGTGGACTATGTGGATTATTATGTACATTTTTAAGCTATCTTTATCTAAGAAAAAACGATAAAAAATATAGAGAGAGCAGAGATTATATTCCGATAGTAGTGAGAATAATTTAAATATAAGGGGTTTTGTAGCTGTAATTAATAAACCACAGCCACAAAACCCCTATTTTTCTAACTTTTCTTCAAGTTTTTTTAAATGCATCTTTTTAACAAGTATATAATAAGTTTTTGTAAAAGATGTAATTATAAGAATTCCGATTGCTATTCCAGTACTTTTAAATAGAGAATCCGTTCCAGTAGATACAGCAAGTGCATAATCTTTTTGAACTAATGAATACATAGTATTATATAATCCAAGACCAGGCACAAGTGGAAGTATTCCAGGTATTATAAAGTTTATAGCTGGATATTTTAATTTACGAGCTAAAATTTCACTAAATAATGAAACAACAGCAGATGCTATAACCATAGAAAATACATTTGAAATATATTCTGAGTTAGCCATAACAACATAAGTACACCATCCTATACCACCTACTATACCACATGGAATAAGTGATTTTTTAGGTGCATTAAAGAATATAGAAAAACCTGCTGTAACTGCAAATGAAAATATAAAGTTTATTATTAAATCTTTAATAGTCATTTAATCAACCTCCAATTTTAATCCAAAAATCAAGTACAACACCGACTCCTACAGCTATAGCTCCTGCTGTTAAAAATGCTTCAAATACACGAGAAACACCAGAAACTAAATCACCAGATATTAAATCCCTAAGTCCTTTTACGAAAGCAACTCCAGGAAGTAGAGGCATTATAGAACCTACTATAAGCATTTTAGGGTCATGTAAAATTCCAATCTGACAAAAAGCAACCCCAAACGTAGCTATTGCAAATGAAGATACTAATGTAGCCATAAATGCCATAGAGTTAAGTTTCATTATTCCATTATATATAATAGTTCCAACAACTGAGATTATTAATGTAAGTAAAAAATCTGCTATACTTGTACCACCTATTAAATAAGCGAAACATGCAGAAGAAATTGCAGTCCCCGCATAAAAAGAAATTATTCCATATGGTGGAGGTAAAGTAGCTATTTTTTTAAGTTTATTAATCGCTTCATCAGTTGTCATTTCAGGGTTTTGAACAAAATCTCTAGATACAGTATTTAAAAGGTCTATTTTGTTTAAGTCGATACTTCTACGCTTTATAGTTCTCATAAATGACAATCCGTCGAACTTATCATCTGCAATTATTATACACGTAGGAGTTGTAAATACATTAATATGTCTGTATCCACGAGAAGTACAAACTCTTAAAACACTGTCTTCCGCACGAGATGTTTCTACACCATTAGTCAACATTAATTCTCCTAGAAAAAGAGCAAACCTAAGAATCTCTTTTTTCTGTATTAATTGATATTCTTCCCTCATAAAATCATCTTATTGTCAAAAATATAATTTTGACAGACTCCTTTCCTTTTTATTTAGTTTTTTCATAGTAATAATTAGACTATTATAATATGTTATTAAACATCTAATACTAATTAATTTAGTGAGAAATAGTCTAAATTGGATTTTTTACTTAAAAAACCTATGTATATATTTACTATATTATACTTGATTATATCAAAAAAATAAAAAATGTATATATATATTATTTTAAACTTAAATAATATATAGCGCTTCCGATATATTATAAAAAATTATTATACATAATTTGGCCAAAGATTTAAATATATATTTTTAATATATCCTCAAAAATTTAATTTATTATAAAGTTGTAGCAAAGTAATTATAAAAATACAGTTATTTATAATTAAATAAATAATTTATCATAAATGCTTAATAAATTAAGAAATGTGCTTATTTTCATATGTTATATCAATGTAACCAAAATTTAACACAATCATATAATACTATTATCTAAAAATTGAAAAGGAGAATAAAGTATATGACATTAACAGGAGCGCATTATATTTATATTTTATTCATGGTTATAGTCCTTGTAACTATGATTATGAAAAAGGATGTTATAATTCCGTGTATCCTAGGAATCTTTTGTCTAGGATTGTTTTATACGCATAATATTGCAGGATCGTTAGGAGCAGTATTTAATTCATTTATTGTGTCTTTAAATGAACTCGGTTCCATAATTTTGATTATATCTATTATGGTTGCGTTGTCAAAAACACTGGAAACAAATAAAGCCATAAATTATATGGTTAAACCTTTTTCACGATTTATAAAGAATCCTACATCAGCATTCTTTGTAACAGGTTTAGTTATGTTACTACTTTCTTGGTTTTTCTGGCCAACACCAGCAGTAGCATTAGTAGGAGCGGTTTTCCTACCAGTTGCTTTAAATGCAGGTCTTCCAGCTATAGGTGTGGCAGTAGCGCTAAATCTATTTGGGCATGGTTTAGCATTATCTACTGACTTTGTAATTCAAGGTGCACCAGCTATAACAGCAGGAGCTGCAGGGATTGAAATATCTCAAGTAATTCAAGAAGGTATGCCTTTGTATTGGGTTATGGCAATAGTTACAATAGGTGTAGCTTTTTATGGACTTAGAAAAGATATCAAAAAAGGAAAATTTGATTTAGAATTACAAGCTGTAGAGCATGAAGAAATCACAGAATTTAATCCAAAAGCAAAAATAGCTGTATTTTTAGTATTAATAGGATTTGCTTTAGATATAGTAGCAATGTATGTATTCAAATTAACAGGTGGAGATGCAGCTGCATTATTAGGTGGAACTGCTGTACTTCTTATAATAATAATTAATATAATGAATTTTAATAAAAAATGTTTTGAACAAACATGTGATAATATTATAGAAGGATTTGTATTTGGTATTAAGATATTTGCAGCAATAATTCCTATAGCAGCATTCTTCTATATGGGTGAAGTTGCGCCAATAACTGCTGTATTAGGTGAAGTATTGCCAAGTGGCTCACAAGGTTTATTATCTGATATGGGTGTAGCATTATCAAATACAATACCACTTAACAAATTTGCAGTTTGTAGTATACAGACAGTAGTAGGTGCAATAACAGGTCTTGATGGATCTGGATTCTCAGGTATATCATTAGTAGGTTCTTTAGCTAACGTATTTGGTACAGCTGTAAACGGTAGCGTAGGAGCTTTATGTGCATTAGGTCAAATTGCAGGTATATGGACTGGTGGAGGATGTTTAGTTCCTTGGGGATTAATTTCAGCAGCAGCAATATGTGGTGTAAGCCCAATAGAACTTGCAAAGAGAAACTTAAAACCTATATTAATAGGATTTGCTGTTACTACAATAGTAGCTGTATTTATAATTTAATATAACGTATTTATAAACTTAAAATAACATATATTTATTAATAAAAGAGTCACAATCCCTTTATTTTGTGAATATAATAAAATAAAGGGATTAGAGGTGACTTTATGGAGAGAATAATTAAATACGGAGGAAAATTATTTTTTGGCAGTTTAATTATATGTATATTGTCATTTTTTTATTTTAAGTTAATTCCTTATAGTCAAATAAGCAATTTAATTGGATATATATTTTTGGAAATATTCCTTATTTATAGTTTTTATATAGGTTATAGATATAAATTAAGTATAAAAGAATCTTTGATGAGTGGAATTTTGGGGTGCGGAGTTGGACTATTTTTGTTATTTTTTGCAACTTATACGTATTATATAATTGATACGTATTGGGGAATTTGGATGGTAGAATTCTATTTTATACCAACAATGTCACTTATAAATGATTTTTTTGAGAATATAACACTTAGTTATACAGTTGTTTTAATAATGCTTAATATATTTTTAGTATTATTAGGTTCAAGGGTAAGATTTATAAAAGAGAAAATAATTTCGATTAAACAAAAAAATAATTTATGTACAAAAAAAGACTTCTTATAATATGAGAAGTCTTTTTTTTATAAGAAAATTATATTGATTTATAATTTGATATAAGTTCAATAATAGAGTTTAATATATAATTATAATATTGAAACTATAAATTAATAGTTTAGTTGAGATTTATTTTATGATTTTATATCATTTTAGATAATTAATAATAATAATTTATTATCACAAGAAGATTATGATAAATAAAAAATATATTATAAAGTTTTGGAGGCTTAATATGAAGGTTATAGATATGCATTGTGATACAATGAAGGCGATTTTAGATAATCGAGATGAAAATAGATATGTTAATTTAAAAAAGAATGGTTTTAGTGTTGATATAGAGAAAATGAAACAAGGAGATTATATGTTACAAGTATTTGCAGCATTTACAAATATGGCCGAGGGCGATACACTAGTAAACTGTTTGAGAACTATTGATCTTTTTCACGACGAAATAAAAGCAAATTCACAAGATATAGGGATAGTTTTGAGCTATGATGATATATTAAAAAATATAGAGCAAAATAAAATGAGTGCGCTTTTATCTATAGAAGAAGGGGCTTGCTGTAAAGGTGATTTAGGTATTCTTAGAAATTTTTATAGACTGGGTGTTAGGATGATGACTTTAACTTGGAATTATGAAAATGAGCTTGGATTCCCAAATGAAATAATAAACAATAAATTAGTTTGTGATAGAGGATTAAAAGACAGAGGATTTGAATTTATAGAAGAAATGGAGAATCTAGGTATTATTATAGATGTATCTCATTTATCAGATGCTGGATTTTATGATATTTTAAATAATACTAAAAAGCCATTTGTTGCAAGTCATTCAAATGCAAGGAGCATTTGTAATCACCGTCGCAACATGACCGATGATATGATAAAAAAACTAGCAGACAGAGGCGGAGTTATGGGTCTTAATTTTTATTCTAACTTTTTAAATGAAAATACAAAGTTTAGCGACTTATCAAAATTAGACGACATGATAAAACACTTAAAACATATTAAAAATATAGGTGGAATAGAAGTTATAGGATTAGGAAGTGACTTTGACGGAATAGATTGTAAAGTAGAAATTGAAAATGCATCAAAAATGCAAATTTTAGCGGAAAAGATAAAAAAAGAAGGATTTACGGAAGATGAAGTAGAACATATATTCTATAAAAATGTTTTGAATTTATTCAAAGAAATATTATAATATATTTTAAACAAGAAAATAAATTTTTAAAAATATATAAAATTAAAGCTTGCTATATGCAGGCTTTAATGTTTTAAGAGAGGTGACAGTATGATTACTAAATTGCACAATAAAAATAAAATCTTAGATAAATATATAGAAATAATAAAACAAAATAACTTTAAATCAAGTGATATACTTGTGTTTGTGGATAATAATATAAATCGACTAGAGTATATAAAAAAGATAGAACTTAAAATAAGTGAAGAACTTAAGATATGTACATATAGTCAATTTGTAAGGGGCGAAATAATAACATACTGGCCGATTATTTTAAATGATTGCGAAGATATAATAAAAAAGAATTTGACGCCGACATTTATATCTAGTAATTTAAAGACGTATATATTTGAAAAAAAGGTAGAAATGAAGAGAAATAAGGAAAATTATTTTGACGATATTACGGGGACTAACAAATCAATAGCATCTAATATTATGAATAATTTAGATAATGCTATTTATAATCAAATAGATTATAAAAAAATAGGAAAAAAGATTTACAACTCAAAAGCTAATAAAGAGAATATCAAAGACAAATCTTATATTGAAATGGAAAAAATAATAGAAGAATATCTAAATGAAATGATAAGCAACTCCATGGTAGATGATAGTATAAGTATTTACCTATACAATCAGTATCTATTAAAAAATAAATTATATAAAGAACAATTATTAAATAGATATAAATACTTATTTATAGACGATTTACAAAATATAAGTGTTAGTCAGGTAAACTTGATAAAAGAATTTGACAATAATGAAAAAGAAATATTTGTTTATTGCTATCACAGTAGGTATTTCTCTTCATTTATCAAAAATGATATTAACTATGTATATAAACAATTATTAGGACGAGATGAAACTTACAGCAATATAGGAGTTTTTGATTTAATTAATGAAAATGCAAGTATAGAGTTGGACCAAAGTAGTCAGCTATATGGCGAAATGATAGAGAATATATCACAAAAAATAGAAAGCTTAATTTCAAATGGAGTTTCTAAAAAAGATATTGTAGTAATAAATCCTATAAATACTCCAGTATTAGATTATGAAATTACAAATAAGTTAAAGGCTAAAGATATAGAGATATTAAATACAAAGAAAACAAGCAAAATAATAGATTATCCATATGGAAATTTATTATATGTTGCAGTCGCTATATATTGCGAACTTCAATCTCATATAAAAGAAGAAGAGTATATAAATTTTATTCAGATTTTATTTAATTTAAATAGGATAAAATCATATAAAATCTATAGAAATAGGGATAAAGAAGAAGATTATAAACAAATAATAAAATATATAGATGAAAAACGAAAAGAAAAGCTCAGTATAGGAGAGTTTCTAACTAAATTTTATATAGATAAAGTTTTAAATTTAAAAGATGGAAAAGAAAATGTATCTATTTGTAAAAATATAATTGAAGAAAGTGAGTCATTTATAGACTCTTTAGATAAATTAGATTTAAATAAAAATGCAGATGAAGTATTTATAATATCATTAAAAAAATTTATAAAAGACTACTTTAATGCAAGACAAATAGAAGAAATAAAAGATAGAGATGCAGTATTAATAACGACACCTTTTTCTTATATATCAAATAATATTAAAAGAAAGACTCAAATATGGGTAGATATAGGAAGTAATACTTGGAATATGAAGATAGAAAAAGATTTAGCAAATCCACTTGTCTTAAAAAAATCTTTTAGAGATGAAGATATATACACAAGTGATATGGAGGAAAGTTATAAAAAGTACTTCTTATACAACACTGTTTATAATTTGCTAAAATACGCTGAAAATGTATATGCATATAAAAGTGATTATTCTATAAATGGGTATATACAAGAAGGTGGATTATACAGCTTACTGCTTAGACTTATAAATAAAGGAGGGGACGCTCTTGAGTAAGATAAATTATAGAAAAGACCAAATACCAATAATGAACTATGAAAATGGGACGATGGCAGTGCCGGCAGTACCAGGAGCGGGAAAGACTTTTATAGTGACAAATTTAGTTACTAAACTACTAGCAGAAAATAAAAATGAAAAAGGGAAGATATTGATTCTTACATATATGAACAGTGCCGCAAATAATTTTAAAGGCAGAATAAAAAAGATTTTAGAAGAAAAGGGAATAGACTCTACTAACGGATTTGAAGTAATGACGATACATTCTCTTGCAGCTAAAATAATAAAAGAAAAGCCAGAAGTCATGATGTTGAGTGAAGACTTTAATATTGCAGATGATCTTCAAAAAACGATGATGTTAAATGACTGTATAAATACGTTTAGGGCTAGTGGAGGAGAAACTGCATATAGATATTTTTTAAAAGAGCAAAAAAATCAAATGTGGTACGATATACAACTTGAAGCGTGGCAAGATGGATTTTTTGAATTAGTAGCTAAAGCTATAAGTAGTTTAAAATACAACGATATAACCCCACAAAAGCTAGAAGAAAATACACTTAGCAACAAAGGTATTTTAAAAATGATAAGTTTTATATATAAAGATTATGATAAAAAATTAAAACAAAATGGTCTTTTAGATTATGATGATTTATTAATTTATGCTTATAAAACTTTGAGTATAGACGAGCAGCTAAGAGAAAAATTCCAAAATAGATATAAATATATATTTGAAGATGAATGTCAAGATTCTAATGAGATTCAAGGGAAGATAATAAAATTAATCTGTGAAAAAAACAATAACTTAGTTAGAGTTGGAGATGTAAATCAAAGTATAACAGGTACATTTTCTTCTTCTGATCCTAGATTCTTTAAGGAATTTATGGAAGAAGCTGATCATTGTTATGAAATGAATATGTCCAATAGAAGTTCAGCAGACATACTAGAACTTGCTAATAACTTAGTGGAGTTTGTATGTAATGATTTAGAAGAAACAGAATGTAGGGAAGCTCTACAACAAATAGAGATAGAAACAGTAGAAAAAGGACAAGGCTATAAAGAAAATCCTAATCCAGATAAATATCAAATAAATGCAATGTGGTATAAAACTTTTGAAGAAGAAATACTTCAAACAGTTAGATATGTAAAAGGATTAAAATTAAAATATCCAGAAAAGAGTATAGGAATTTTAGTTCCTTATAACTCACAATTAAGCCAAGTTTCAAAAGTTCTTGAACAAGAAGGACTAGAATTTGAAGAATTGGGGCCAAATTCAAAAAACAAAAGAAGGATAATCGATAATATAGCTAAAATAATAAATTTTATAATAAATTGTGACGATATAGAAGTTTTAATAGATGTCCTTTCTAGTGTATTTATAAAAACAGACAACAGAGAAGGCAAAAATGACTTTTTAAATATATTAAGAGAGTATAGTGTAGAAGAGTTGTTATATAGCAATGTAAAAGATAAACCTCTTATAATAGACGACAAATGTGAGATGTATATAACTTTTAAACAAGGACTAAATTCTTTAGTTGAAATTTTAGAACATTCTACAACAAAGATTGATGAGTTGATTTTATTTATTAAAGAAAAACTAGATTTAAAAGACGAAGAAAAGTCACTAGTTGATTATATTGCATTTTATGTTAGATATATTACAAATGAAATGCCAAATATAACGCTTTGGGAGATATACGACGTTTTATCTGACAATAAAAGCAAAGTATTTAATTATATGATAGATGTAGTATACGAAATAAATGGATATGAACCACAACCGGGAAGCATAACAGTATGCAATTATCATAAATCTAAAGGGATGGAATGGGATTGTGTATTTTTACTTCAATTGACGCAGTTTCATTTCCCAGATAATATAAATCAGAAGTTTCAATGTGATAAATGGTACTTAAAAGATAAATATAAAAATACTGAGGCTTTAATCAACAATCAAATAGACTTAATAGTAAATGGGAAGTTGACACAAAATTATTATAAACAGACGAAAATAGATATTATAAATGAAAAAATTAGGCTGTTATATGTAGGTATTACAAGAGCTAAGGAAATGCTTATAATGATGGGAAGTAGTTATAAATCAGAAGAAGAATCAAAAAACACTAAGAAAAAACAAGAGCCTTGTTTATATCTTAAAATATTAAATCAATTAATAAAAGAAAAAAGGGAGATGAATAAATAATGGATCAAAAACTTAAATATTTTCTATACAGTCAAAATTCATTAAACACATTTAAATCATGTCCTTTAAAGTTTAAATATAAATATATAGACAATATAAATTGGAGATTAGATTCCATAGAAAGCCGAGATTATTATGAAGGACTAAAATCGGGGAGTGAGTTTCATTTATTATGCGAAAGATATTTTAAAAATATTCCAATTGGAGAAAATATAAGTGAAGAGTTTAAATTATGGATAGAAAAGATAAAGGACATAATTTATATAGATGAATCTAAAATATATTTGCCAGAATACGAAGTTAGAATTAAAATAGGAGAAAATTACTTAACTGCAAAATACGATTTAGTAATTATAGATGATAACAGCATCGAAATTTGGGATTGGAAGACAGAATCACAAAACTCAAGCTATAAAAACATAGAAAATAGAATGCAGACAATAGTGTATATGTATCTAGCAAAAGAAGTAATTCAAAAGATTTACAATTTAAATATTGATACTGAAAATATAAGTATGAAGTACTTTAGATTGAAAATAGATAACTACCCTATAACTGTAAAATACAATAAAGAAAAACATCTAAAAAGTAAATATATTATAGAAAGCTTTATAAACAATATAAGCAATTTGGATTTTGATGGATATATACAAAAAAATAAAAATCACTGTAAATACTGTGAGTTTAATAAACTTTGTAACAATAAAAATATAAACTACGATATTATAGATGAAAATATAGATTTTGATGAAATGATAGAGGAGGAGGATTAATGGGACTTAGATTTGTATTTGGAAGAGGCGGAAGCGGAAAAAGTACATATTTGTTAAATGAAATAAAACAAAGAGTTCAAGACAATGAGACAACACCTGTAATATTATTAGTTCCAGAGCAGTATTCCTTCGAGATGGAGAAAAAAATAAGTTCTCTATATTTAGGAAAAGAAAAGGACAAGTATATGAGAACTAGAGTACTTACATTTAATACTATGAGTGCTCTTGTATTTACTAAAACAGGCGGTTTAACAGATGTAAATATAAATTCAAGTGGTAAAGCAATGATAACTTATAAAGCTATAGAAAAAGTAGCAAGTGAGTTAAATGTATTTTCAAAGGCAGCAGCACAAACTGGATTTGTAGGTTCAGTAAGTGAGATAATAAGCGAATTAAAACAATATAATGTAAATTACGATATGCTAGAGTATATAGCTGAAGATATTGAAAACGAAACACTTAGATTAAAATTAAAAGATGTAAGTAAAATATACGAAGCTTTTGAAAATGAGCTACACGAAAACTACGTAGACTCACAAGATATGCTTGGTTCTCTAGCTCAAAAGCTAGAAAATACTAGTTACTTTGATGGATGTTATGTATATATAGATGAATTTACAGGGTTTACACCAAAACAGTACTCTATTTTAGCAAAACTTCTTAAAAAGGCAAAAGAAGTTAGTATATCGCTTACTGTAGACAATGTAAACTACTTAAACTATAGAAAAAATGATCCATTCTCAAGAACTAAATACACTTATGAAAAGTTGAGAAAAATAGCTATGGATAATGGAGTAAAAATAAATCCATATATAGACTTAAATAAAGGTAAAATAAAGCGTTTTGAAAATAATAACGAGCTTTTACATTTAGAAAGATACTATAATGCTTATCCATACCATGATTATGAAAAAGAAGTTAATTATCTTAAGATAAAAGAATTTAACAACTTATATGAAGAAGTTGAACATATTGCAAAGGAAATAGTCAACTTAGTCAGAGATAAAAATATAAGATATAAAGATATAACTGTGGCGACAAGGGACTTAAATAGATATGACTTTTTAGTACATTCTATATTTAATGAGTACGAAATACCAAACTTTATAGATAAAAAAAGAGATGTCAAATCAAACCCAATAATAGTATTGATTACTTCAGCGCTTGAAATAAAAAATAAAAGATATTCATATGAAGTTATGTTTAGATACTTAAAAAGTGGACTTATAGGTCTTAGTGTAGATGAAGTCAGCTTAATCGAAAATTACGTAATATTAAACGGAATAAAAGGCAAGAAGTGGTTAGAAGAAAAATGGGAATATAGGGCTGTGAATAACTATAATTCTGATATAACAGAAGAAGAATCTCAAACTATACAAACTATAAATGAAATAAAAAATAGAGTTCTAAGTCCAGTTATAAAATTACAAAATAAATTAAAAGGCAAAAAAAGCTGTAGAGAGATCTGTAAAAATATATATGAATTTTTAGTAGAAATAGACATGGAACAAACTATTTACGACTTGGTTGAAGACTTTAAAGCTAAAGGTGAGTTGGAAGTTGCGAGCCAATACTCTCAAGTTTGGGATATAGTAATCGATATACTAGACCAAATTGTAGAGATAATGGGAGATGATGTCGTATCTATAGACAGATTTATTAAAATAATAAGCCTTGGATTTGAAGAATATGAATTGGGATTAGTCCCACCAAGTATAGACCAAGTTTTAGTCAGTAGTGTAGACAGAATGAAAAATCCAAACACAAAATACCTTTATTTAATTGGAGTTACTGACGGGATATTTCCGCTAATAGCTAAAGAAAAGGGAATATTAAACGACAAAGATAGAAATACCCTTATGGATAGAGGGGTTGAAATAGATATAGATAGTAAGACAAAGACTTTTGAAGAACAATTTTTAGTTTATAAGGCGCTTACTTCAACTTCAGAAAATCTTATATTAACTTATCCAGTTGCTGATTCAGAGGGAAGAAGTTTGAGACCGTCTATTATAATATCTAGGGTTAAAAAGATATTCCCAAAACTAGAAGTAGAAAGTTATTTACTAGAAAATAAAAGAGAAAATGAAGAAGAAATGATGGACGATATAACTGTTAAATCTCCAACATTTAATAAAATGGTAAATAAAATAAAATCATTTGACAATGGTGAAGAAATCGAAAATTTATGGCTAGATGTATATAGATATTTTGCAAATGACAATAAATATAGAGAAATTACAAGAAAAATAATTTCAGGACTTACTTATACGAATATGGTACACAAGGTATCACAAGAAAAAATAAATAAATTATACGAAACACATAATTTAAGTGTATCTAAGTTAGAAAAGTATTCAGCTTGTCCATTTGCCTACTTTATTCAATACGGGCTTAAGGCACAAGAAAGAAAAGAATATTCATTTGCTGCACCGGATTTAGGAACATTTATACATAACATAATGTACGAGTTCTCAAAATCACTAGAAAAAGATGGTCTTCATTGGAACCAAATTAACGAAGCCTATATAGATAAAAAGGTAAACTCTATTGTGGATTTCATGGTTTTACAAATTCCAGGATTTATATTAAATAGTTCACCAAGATATAAATACCTATCTTATAGACTTAAAAAAATGCTTATGGCAGCTATAAATATAATTGCCAAACAAATTAAATCTGGAGAATTTGAACCTATAGATTATGAAGTTAACTTTGGTCAAACGGGAAAATATCCACCTATAAGAATAATATTAGAAGATGGAACACAGATAAATCTAATCGGTCAAATAGATAGAATAGATGAATTTGATGAAGGTGATGATAGATATATAAGAATAATAGATTATAAATCATCAGATAAAAATGTAAACCTTACAGAAGTATACTACGGATTGCAACTTCAATTATTAGTATACTTAGACGCGATAATTGAAAGTGCAATGAAAAAAGGAACAAGTATCCATCCAGCGGCAATTTTATATTGTAAGATTGACAATCCAATTGCAAAGTTTAGCGAAAATAAAGATGAAGAACAGATAGACGAAGAAATATTAAAACAATCTAAGATGAAGGGACTTCTTGCAAAAGATGCCCACATAATAAAGAAAATGGATAAGGCACTTTATGAAGAAGATGTTAAAAACTCACTTATAGTTCCTGCTGGTTTAAATAAAGATGGAAGTCTATCAAAAAGTACAAATAGTGTAACATATCAAGAGTTTGAAATACTTAGAAAATATGTAAAACACGAGATAAAGGATTTATGTGAAGGTATGTTAGGTGGAGATATAAGTATAAGCCCTAATAAACATAAAGACAGGACTTCATGTGATTTCTGTATATATAACTCTATATGTCAGTTTGACCCTACACTTAAAGACAATAATTACAATATTATAAAAGATAAAAAGAACGAAGAAATTATTCAAATGATGGCAGAGGAGGTGGAATAATGAGTTCTCCAAAATGGACAAGTGAACAACAAAGTGTAATTGATAGTAGAGGTGGGAACTTATTAGTTGCAGCAGCTGCTGGCTCTGGTAAAACTGCTGTTCTTGTAGAACGTATAATACAGATGATTTTAAATCCAGACTTAAAAGTAGATATAGATAAATTATTAGTCGTTACATTTACAAATGCAGCAGCATCTGAGATGAGAGAGAGAATAGGAGATGCTATATCTAAGAAATTAGATGAAAATCCAGAAGATGAACACCTTCAAGACCAATTAGTACTTTTAAATAAAGCTAGTATAACGACAATACATTCATTTTGTTTAGAAGTTATAAAATCAAATTTTCATAAAATAAATTTAGACCCTAATTTTAGAATAGGTGATGAGACAGAGTGTTCTCTTATGAAATTAGAAGCTATAGATGAAGCATTTGATATTTTATATGAAGAACAAGACGAAGAGTTTTGTTATTTAGTAGATTGTTATGCCGAAAAAAGAGGAGATTCAAATTTACAAAACTTGATTTTATCTATATATAGTTTTGTTATGGCATCTCCATATCCAAAAGAATGGTTAATACAAAGTGCAGAAGATTTTAATATAGATGAAAACTTTGATTTTGCAACATCAAAATGGGCTAAAGCTATACTTGAAACTGTAAAAATACAAGTTGAAGGTGTGGAGGCATCTATGGCTAAGGCGATTGAAGATGTATCTGGGATAGAAGAGTTAGAGACTTTTATAGCTAAGTTAAAGATAGAGTATGAAAAAATAAAAGATATATTAGATGCATGTGATATATCTTGGAATGAGGCTTATTCACAAATAGCGACTATGCAATTTGAAAACTATGCAAAAGGAGTCAAAAGAATTCCAAAAGATGCACCACCTTATGTAAAAGAAGAAAAAGATAAAGCTAAAAACACTAGAGATAATGCTAAAAAATCTATAGAAAAAATAAAAACATCAGTATTTAGTAAACATTACGATGATTTAAAAGAAGAGATTAAATTTTTATATCCAGTAGTTAAATCGCTATCAGATGTAGTTTTAATATTTGATAAAATCTATAACCAGAAAAAACGAGACAAGGGAATTATAGATTTCCACGATATAGAGCATTTTGCACTACAAATTTTAACACAAACTGATGAAAATGGAGATTTCTTATTTGATAAAGATGGTAAAAATATACCTTCTGATATTGCGCTTGAATATAGAGAAAAATTCTATGAAATCTTTATAGATGAATACCAAGATAGTAACCAAGTACAGGAAGTTATCTTGTCTACAATAGCTAAACAAAATGAACCAAATAGGTTTATGGTTGGTGACGTTAAGCAGAGTATATACAGATTTAGACAGGCAAAACCAGAAATATTCCTTCAAAAATATGCGACTTATGATACTGATTTAAGCAGTAAATATAAAAAAATAATGCTTTATAAAAACTTCAGAAGTAGAAAAGAAGTAGTAGATAGTGTCAATTATATATTTGAGCATATTATGAGTAAAAATTTAGGTGAAATTGAGTATAACGAAGAAGAAAAACTAAACTTAGGGGCTAGTTTTGAAGAAGTAGATGACGAAAAAATAATACTAGGTGGGCCTACAGAAATTCATCTAATGGAAAAGAAAGTCGAAGAAGCTGAAAATCCAGAAAAGGATGAGGAAGAGTCAGAAGATCTAGATGCAAGTCAAATAGAAGCTAGAATGGTCGGTAAAATAATAAGAGATATTATGAGACCTAATGAAAATGGCGAAATAATGCAGGTATTTGACAAAAAAAGTGGAGAATATAGAAATATCGAATATAAAGATATTGTAATATTACTTAGAGCCACATCAGCATGGGCACCAGTATTTGCGGAAGAACTAATAAATATGGATATTCCGACATATGCAGATATGGGACAGGGATATTTTGAAACTATGGAAATACAAGTTATAATGTCTTTCCTAAAAGTAATAGATAATCCAATGCAAGATATTGCCCTTATTTCAGTACTTCGTTCTCCTATATATGGATTTACTCCAGAAGACTTTATAGATATAAGAACGGTAGATAAAAAGGTAAGTTTTTATGAAGCTATGAAAAAGTACGCTGGAGAAAGTATAGACTTAAGTATATCAGAAGAAGAAAATAGTGATGATGATAAAGATATAGATGAAGTTATAGACCAAGAAATTGAAAAGCTTAGCTCTACTATAATAACTCATATAGAAAATGAAGTTGATAATCAAAATATTCAAGATGAAATAGATGATTATTATCAAAATATAGACTACAGTGATTTTATATATGAAGATGAAGAAATAACATATAATGATGAGATTATATACGATCAAGATTATATAAACTATCAAGTAGATTCAGAAAATCAATACGATGAAGAGTTTAATAATCAATATAGCGAAGAATATATGTATCATAATCAAGATGATTCTATTTATAATATAGATTTAGAGACTCAAGATAAAAATCACCAAGAAGAAAAAACATTAAGTGAGCTTGATTTAAAAGTAAGAAGATTTTTAGATGATTTAAAAGAACTTCAAGAAAAATCTATGTATATGAGTACAGATGAATTTTTATGGTATATATATACAAATAGTGGATATTATGCATATTGTGGAGCTTTGCCAGGTGGAAGTCAAAGACAAGCTAATTTAAGAATTCTATTTGAAAGGGCTAAACAATTTGAAGAGACTAGCTTTAAAGGTATTTTTAACTTTATAAACTTTATAAGCAAACTTAAGAAATCTAATTCTGATATGGGAAGTGCAAAGACTTTAGGAGAAAATGCAAATGTAGTCAGAATAATGAGTATCCACAAAAGCAAAGGGCTAGAATTCCCAATCGTTATTTGCTCTGGCATGGGAAGAAACTTCAACACCATGGACTTTAGAAAAGACGTATTATATCATCATGAACTAGGGTATGGTCCACAGATTGTAGATTTTGAAAGAAGAATCTCGTATCCAAGTATTGCAAAAGAAGCTCTAAAATGCAAAATAAATATAGAAAATATATCAGAAGAGATGAGAATACTATATGTTGCACTTACTAGAGCGAAAGAAAAACTTATAATAACAGCATCTATAAAAGATATTGAGCAAACTATACATAAGTGGTCGTCAAATATATCTAATGAAAGAAGAGTTTCAAAATACGATATATTAAACGGTAAAAACTATCTAGATTGGATGATGCCAGCAGTTATAAAACATAGAGATTTAGAATCTATTAGAGAAAAATATAATATATGTACGAGAATATCACTAGAAGATGAATCAAGATGGTCTGTTAAGACTTGGGTTAGAGCTGATATAGATTTTGAAAAACATGAAAAAGAAGGCATCAGAGAAGTTTTAAATAATATTGATTTATCACAAAGTGATACACAATATTATGATCAAATACAAAATAAATTGAATTTTGAGTACCCGTATTTAGGTGTTGTAAAAAAAGCAGCAAGTATATCTGTTACTGAAATAAAAAAGAGACAAGAAGAATATGAAGAACAAGATGAATTATCAAATCTTTATAAAATGAAGACAACACTTAAAAAGCCAAAGTTCTTGAGTGAAGCTCAAACAAAAGAAAAAATAACAGGTGCGAGACGAGGTACAATAGTACACTTAATAATGGAGGTTTTAGACTTTAATAAAGTAAAAACAGAATCAGAGATAAAAGCTCAAATTGAAGATTTGATAAAACGAAGAGTTATAACAGAAAAAGAGTCTAAAGTTTTATCTCCTAGAAAAATACTTAAATTCTTTAAAAGCCCTATAGCGAAAAGAATATTATCATCAAACTTTGTCAAAAGAGAACAAAAGATATACACTCAGGTAAAAATGAATGATATATATTTAAATGACGATATTTTTAAGAATAATAGAGAAATATATGAAGATGAGTCTGTGATGCTTAGAGGAGTTATAGATTTATACTTTGAAGAAGATGATGGACTAGTAATTTTAGACTATAAGACAGATTGGATAGATAACAACAATAAAAAAGAAATTATCCATAAATATAAAAAACAATTAGAAATTTATGCAGAGGTACTTTCTACATTAACTGGTAAAAAAATAAAAGAAAAATATTTATATTTATTTAGTATAGATGAACAAGTAAAAATTGAGTAAAATAATCGGACACATATTAGTGGGCGAGGTATTAAAGGAGAGATAGATAAAACGATGAGATTTATTCATACATCAGATTGGCACTTGGGAAAAACATTAGAGGGAAATAGTAGACTAGAAGAACAAGAGATGTTTTTAAATGATTTTGTAAATATAGTCGAAGAAAATAATATAGATATGGTAATAATAGCTGGAGATATTTATGATACATCAAATCCTCCAGCTGCTGCTGAAAAATTATTTTATAAAACTGCATGCAGATTAGCTGATGATGGGAATAGATGCGTTATAGTCATTTCTGGAAATCATGATAATCCAGAGAGATTATCGGCGATTACACCTTTAGCAGAAGAAATGGGCATATTAGTATTTGGATATCCACTTAGCAAAACTAATAAAGCTAAATATAAAGGTTTTGAAATAACTGAAGCATTAGAAGGGTGTACAAAATTTGATTTTAAGGGTGAAAAAGTAACTTTAATTACTCTTCCTTATCCAAGTGAAAAAAGGCTAAATGAAGTTATAAAAGGAGATACTGATAGAGAGCAGCAGATATCATATAGTAAAAAAGTAGGTGATTTATTTAGAAAATTAGAGCAAAACTTTGAAGAAGGTAGTATAAATATAGCTACAAGTCATCTATTTGTTGTTGGAGGTGAATCGACAGATTCTGAAAGACCGATAGAGTTAGGTGGAAGTCTTCTTGTTCAAAAAAATGACTTACCACAAAACTCACAATATACAGCACTAGGTCATCTACATAAGCCTCAAAAAGCATCAGAGAGATTACATGCATATTATAGTGGTTCTCCAATTCAATACAGTAAAAGTGAAAGAGTATACTCAAAGGGTGCTAAAATAGTAGAAGTTCATCCAGGACAAGACGCTATAATAGAAGATATTTATTTTAAAAATTATAAACCTATAGAAGTATTTAAATGTAAAGGAATAGAAGAAGCAATAAATATATGCGAAGAAAATAAAGACAGAAATATATGGTCTTATTTTGAAATAGTTACTGACGAAGTAATAAATCAAAAGAATATAAAAACAATGAAATCTCTATTAAAAGATATTATAGAAATAAAACCTATAATAAATCAGAAGTTTGAGTATGAACATGTAGATATGAGAGAAAAAACGATGAAAGAATTATTTATCGAATACTATAAATTTAGAAACAAAGTAGAGCCAAAAGGTGAATTATTAGATTTATTTTTAAACATAGTTGAAAAAGAGGGTGACAATAATTGAGACCAATTAGATTGGAGATAAGTGGATTAAATAGTTATATAGAAAAACAAGTTATTGATTTTAGCGAGTTAACATCGAGAGGTCTATTTGGTATATTTGGAAAGACTGGTAGCGGAAAATCCACTATACTAGATGCTATAACTATAGCTATGTATGGAAATATATCTAGAGATACTAAAGAGTATATAAATACATCGTGCAATAGCGCTAAAATAAAATATATATTTGAAATAGGCAATAAACACAATAAAAGAAAATACTGTGTTGAGAGAATATTAAATAAAAACAAATCAGGAAGTGCTAATTCATATAGGGCTATATTGACTGAAATTCATATGGATGGCAAAGAAACTGTTATAGCAGAGCAAAAAACTAATGTAGATAAAGCTATTATAGATATAGTAGGTCTTACAGCATCTGATTTTACAAGATCAGTTGTTTTGCCACAAGGTAAATTTAGTGAGTTTTTACAATTAGACGACAGTAAAAGACGTGAAATGCTTGAAAGAATTTTCAATCTTGAAAAATACGGTAAAGTTCTTACAGATAAAATAAAAGGCAATAGAGATAATAAAAAGATAGAAATAGACAAACTAGAAAGCAACCTTTTACAATATGATGGAACTACACAAGAGATATTTGATGAAACGTATGAAAAACTTACACAGTTACAAGCTACATCTAGAAGTATGAGACAAGAGTTAGAAGATACTGAAAAAACATACAATCAATATAAAGAAACTATAGGATATCAACAGTCATTAGAAGATAAAGAAAATAAAAAGAGAAAGCTAGATGAAAAAGAGCCAAAAATAAATGAAAATAGAGTTAAAGTAGAGCGTTCTGGTCATGCAAAGATAGTAAACCCACATATAAAAAATGTGCAGGAATTTGAAAAATCTATAGAAGAGTATAGTATGGAATTAGCCACTTTAGAACATGATTTTACATCATTAAATAGAGAGTATGAGTCTACTAAACTGAAATATGAACATGCACAAAAAGAAAAAGATACTAAATTAGAAGGACTAATTTCTAGCAAACAGAGATTTGAAAGTGCAATAAAAATAGAAGAAAAAATAAAAGAAATAATAGAAGAAATAGATGATTTAAAATCTAAAATCTATGATTTTGAAAAAGAAAAAACTACTTTAATAAAAGAAATTAATGGGTTAGATGAAGAAAATAATAAAGTAAATAACTCTATAAAAGAAAATGAAGCTAAAATAGCTGAACTTAGAACGAGTGAAGACTTTAAAGAAAAAGTATACAAGGCGTTTGAGATAGAAAAAGAATATTTGAGAGTTAAAAAAGACCTTGAGGAAAATAGAAAATATATTCCAGAGTTGACAAAAGAGCTTGAAACATTAAAAAGTAATTTTAGATATGCAGAAAACTCTACAAAAGAAGTAAATACAGAGCTTAAAAATATTAATGATAAGTACTCAATATTACTATCAAAATCACCTGGAACTAATGATGAGGTTGTGCTTATGTCCACTAAACTTTCATCATTAAAATCACTTTATGAAGCTACAAAACAAAATGAAACAAAATTAAACTCATTACAAGATAAGCTTAATAAAGATAAAGAAGAAAAATTTAAGTTAGATAGAAATGTAAAGAATTTAGAACAACAACTTGAAAGATATAAAAATGAAAAAAATAGATTAGAAAAAAATCTAAATGAAGAAAAGTTTTTAAATTTGGCAAATGAATTGAGAAGCGAACTACAAGATGGGTGTCCATGCCCAGTATGTGGTTCAACTCATCACCCAAATATAGATAAAATAAATAATAATGACAAAATTTTATATATAGAAAGTCAAATTAAAAAAATAGATGAGAAGATAAGTTATGCAACAAAAGACTATGATGAATCTATACGTTCTCAAAGTCAATTATTGAGTACAATAAGTATAACAGAGCAATCAATAGCAGAGATAAAGCAAGAAATTGGGGATTCAAACTCATATGAGATTGATGAAGAATTCAATAAACTCTCAAAAGAAGTTATTTCGCTTAGAGAGAAGATTGCTGATTGGACTAAAAATAAAGAAGATTTAGAAGAAGAGATCAAAGAATTAGAGAAGAGTAAAAATAAAAAAGAAAAAGAAGAAATAGAATTAAGTAAAGATATTTTAAATAAGACTGAAAATCTAAATGCAATCAAAGAAAATGTAGAAAAAATAACTAAACAATATGATTCTATAAAAACAGAGTATTTATATTTAAGTTCTAGCTTAAAAATAGATGACTTAAAGTCAAAGGTAGAAGAAATAAATAAAAATTCTAGAATTGTTGAACAAATAGAAGAAGAAAATTCTTCACTAAAGCTTAAAAAAGAAGAAATAGATTCTAATTTAAACCAAAAAAGAAATACTTTTATAGAATTAGATAAAAATATATCTAGTTTAAATAAAGAAAATGAAAGCAATCAAAGAGATAAGGTTGAAAAAGAAACTGAATTTAATTTAATAACTAAGGGGCAAAACCCAAAACATCTTTTAAATAATATAATTGATGAAATAGATAGCATAACTTCGACAGAAGCTAAACTTAGAGTTGAAGTAGAAGAAGAAAAATATGCAACTGAAAAATTAAAATCAAAAATAAGCCAAGTAAAAGGTAAGCTTGAAGAGTCAAAAGACAAGTATAAATCATCTAAAGAAAATCTAAAAGAGTTATTATTTGAATACAAATTTGAAAGTATTTATGCAGTTAAAAATGCTCTAATAGATGAAACTGAAAGAGAAAAATTAAAAGATGAGATAGAGTTCTTTGAAAAAGAAGAAAAAACTCTTTCGGCTGAAATAAAAACATTAAAAGAAAAACTAGATAAAAAGACAGTAAATTTAGATGAGTTTTTAAATCTTGAAAAAAATAAATATAAATTAGCACATGATATTGATGAAATAACAAAAGAAATAGGTGCAAAACAAAATGAAGTTATGACATTAGAAAAGAACTTAAAAAAGGTTAAAGAACTTCAAAAGCAATTAGATGAATCTGAACATAAATTAGAATTATTAAAAGAAATAGAAAAATTATTGCAAGGAAAAAGATTTGTAGAGTTTGTAGCTAAAAATCAACTTGAGTACATAGTCATAGAGGCATCTAAAAGACTTGATATAATGACGAAAGGTAGATATGTACTAGAGATAGACGATAATCTTAATTTTGTTATAAGAGATAATTATAATGGTGGGTTGAGGAGAAGTATCAAAACTTTATCTGGAGGAGAAACTTTCTTGACATCATTAGCATTGGCGCTTGCACTATCTTCACAAATTCAATTAAAGGGAAGTGCGCCGTTAGAATTCTTCTTCTTAGATGAAGGATTTGGATCTTTGGACAATGAGCTTTTAGATATTGTTATGGAATCATTAGAAAAACTTCACAGCGAACAGTTAAGCGTAGGTATTATAAGTCATGTTGAAGAACTTAAAAATAGAGTACCAGTTAAACTTATTGTAACTCCTAATGATGGAGGAAATGGCTCAAAGATAAATATTGAATATAGTTAAAATAAATTTAAAAAGCATCTATAGTAAAAATAAAACTATAGATGCTTTTTGTTATATATGGTGAAGACTTAAAATTAACTTATAATAAATATTTATTTAAATTTTTATATCAAAATTTATCAAAATAATGCGATAAAAGAGTAGATTTAAAAATTTAAGTAGATTAAATGAAAATAATGTTGAAATTTAATTAATAAAAAAAGAGGCACCTACAAGGGGGAAAAAATTGTAGATGCCTTAAAATATATACTTATTAGGGGGAGAGATATATATAATTTCCGCTCTCATATATAAGTGTTGCCTAAACTTCAAGTATATATACATGTTTTTTATAATTTTTTTGAAAAATTAAAAATCGTTCATCTCATATCAACAAGAGGTTTCAAGAAAAATATTTAAATTTTTCTTAATATAATATATGTTTTAAACTACAATATGACACAAAAAAAGACAAAAAACGAGCATATTTTTTTAAAAATATAAAATGAATCGAATTAATAAAAAATATGTATATTTATCTTGAGTTATATAATTATTAATAATCTTGAGTTTATACTTAAATATAGTTTGTATTTTGTCAGAAATAATATTTATTATAATTTGCTTGTCCTAAATTAAATTTATAAATCTAGTCTAAAATTTATATTTAACAATATAGTATAATTATAAAGCTATATAAATTTAAGATATAAGATTTTAATTAAAATTATGATTTCCAATTATAGTAATTTATAGTTTATAGTTAATTTTAATTATTTTTTAATAATAAATTCAAATAATATAATTATAATTAGATAAGATAATTTTAAAAATGTTTTTTAGGTAAAGTTTTAACTATATTTTCAAATTAGTTTTTTTTATGCTATAATTAGTACTAATATAAAATTTACGAAATTAGGAGAGTGGTAAAGGTTGGGTTCGACCGAAAATATATTACAAATAGGTTTATTAATAGTTTTACTGTTGGGATCAGGATTTTTCTCAGCATCTGAGACATCATTAATGTCTCTTAGCAAAATTAGAATTAGGTATATGGAAGAAGAGGGTGTAAAAGGTGCTAAATTAGTATCTTCACTTATTGAAAAATCAAGTGATTTACTTAGTTCAATTTTAGTAGGAAACAACGTGGTAAATATAGCTGCAACATCTGTTTCAACATCTTTATTTATAAATATATTTGGAGATGGAGGAGTTGCTATAGCTACAGCTGTAATGACAGTACTTGTTTTAATTTTTGGAGAAATAACACCAAAAACTATCGCAGCAAATAGCCCAGAAAAAATAGCAGTTATAGTATCTAAACCAATTAGTATAATAATGAAAATTACAAAACCGATAGTTTGGGTATTTAATCTTTTAACAGGTATTATCTTTAAAATTATGGGAATAGAAAATGACGGAGTTAAACCATTTATAACAGAAGAAGAATTAAAAGCTATGGTAAATGTGAGTCATGAAGAAGGCGTTTTAGAAATTGAAGAACGCGAAATAATAAATAATGTATTCCAATTTGGAGATATGCAAGCAAAAGAAGCTATGATTCAAAGATTAGATATGGTAGCTGTAAATATAGAAGATAGTTACGATGAAATAATAGAATTATTTAAAAGTGAAAAGTTAAGTAGATTACCTGTATATCAAGAGAGTATAGATGATATAGTGGGAATATTAAATATAAAAGATATTATTTTCTTAAGTGATGAGGAAATACAAAACTTTAATATAAAAAATTACGTTAGAGAAGCATTTTTTACTTACGAATTTAAAAAGATAACTCAACTTCTTGAGGAAATGAAAAAAGAAAAGAGTCAAATGGCTATAGTTGTAGATGAGTACGGTGGTACAGCTGGACTTCTTACAATAGAAGACTTAGTCGAAGTAATCGTTGGGGATATAGACGATGAATACGACGAGGAAGAAGAGGAAATTGTAAAAGTAAGTGATAATGAATATTTAGTTGAAGGTAGTACAAAAATATCAGATGTAAATGAGCAAATTGGAATAAACTTTGAATCAGATGAATTTGATTCTATAGGAGGATTTATAATCGGATATTTAAAACGTATACCTGAAGAAAATGAATTAATCGAAGTTGGAAATGTTAAATTTAGCGTTGAAAGTATCGATAAAAATAGAATAAACAAAATTAGAATATTTGTATAAAAAAATTGCTAGATATAATCTAGCAATTTTTTTATTCTAGCGAATTTTTTTATAATTCTATAATTTCACCAGTAGTTATATCTACTAAATTGATATCCATATCTACTTGGTGATTGTTGCCTTCGATAGGCTCGATTTCTATTATAGCTACAGAATGGCTTCCATCTTTAGGTATAGATGTACTTCCTGGATTTAGAACTACTAAATCTTCATCCATATATAATTCTTTTACATGAGTATGTCCTAAGATTAATACATTGGCTTCTTTAGCTTTGGCTCTTTTTATAATTTCTTCTTTTGGCTCTAGATATCCGTGATCTAATAAGAATGTTACTCTACCAACTTCAGTTAAAACATATCCATCTTCAATAGGATGTTTTATAACCATTTGGTCTACATCAGCATCACAATTTCCTCTAACTATTATCATATTATCTAGATTGTTTATTTTTTCTATCACACCTTTAGGGTTGTATCCTTCTGGTAAATCATTTCTAGGTCCATGATATAAAACGTCTCCTATATGGAATATTACATCACAGTCCTCTAATAAGTCTAATGCTTTTTCGAAATAAGGTAAGCTACCGTGTGTGTCACTCATTACACCTATTTTCATAGTTATCCTCCTGGAAATATTAAATTTATAAATTTTATAAGAACTTTTCAGTTACTCTGCTCCAAAACTCGTAGTTTGACATTCTAAGTAGTTTTACTTTTAAATCAGATACAAATATAGATATATCTACTATTTGTTTAAATTGATATTCGACTCCGTCAACTACTATTAATATAGAGTCTTCAAATCTATATTCTGGAGCTATTTTTACGATTGAATCTTTTGAACAAATAATGCTAGAAGTAAAACTTCTGTAAGCATTTGTATTTATAGGGGCAAGGGGTGTAATTTGCATTACATTTATACTTGGGTCTATTATACTTCCGCTAGCAGCATAATTATATGCAGTAGATCCTGTTGAAGTTGATACTATTAGACCGTCACCACTAAAATTTTGTACATGGTGGTCATTTATTCCTAAAGATAAATGTATAGTTCTAGATTTATATCCTTTTACAACGACTTCATTTACAGCGAATACATCATTGCAATTAGATTTAGTACAGACAGTTGACTGAAGAACGGGAATTTCTTGAACTATGTAGTCTCCAACTAAATATGATTCAATAAAATGATCTATATCAGATGGAGCAAAGTCTGGGAAGAATCCTAAATGTCCAGTATTTATTCCTAAAATAGGAACTTCTGGAAATTCAAAGTCATGTACCGTCTGTAAAAAAGAACCATCTCCACCTATGGAAATAATAAGTTCAGTTTCAGGGTGAAATTCATCGCAAACTGTAAATCCTGCCTTTTGTAATTTATCTGTCAAAATATCCTTAGTCATTATAGATTTTGGTAAATTATTTGAGTTAATTGTAATAATTCTTTCCATTATCCCACCTCTTTATAAGATGTATTATAACACATATTCTTGTAGACTATAACAATTTAGAATTATTATTATAAATTTAATGTAATTTTAGAAATATATAGTAGATGCAAATAAATGTTAATATTTGTTATATAATGGTATAGGGAAGTGAAATGTATGATATACTATATTGTAAAGACTAAATATAGAGGTGTAAAAATGTCAATAGAAAAAGTTAAGGAATATTTTGCGGAATATGGAAGAGAAGATGACATTTTAGAATTTGACAAATCAAGTGCAACAGTTGAATTAGCAGCACAAGCGGCTAATGTTATACCAGCGAGAATAGCTAAAACTTTATCTTTTAAAAATAAAGAAGGAGACAATGCTATTTTAGTAGTAGTTGCTGGTGATGCTAAAATCGACAATAAAAAATATAAATCAGAATTTGCTACTAAGGCAAAAATGCTAACACCAGAAGAAGTCATTAAATATATTGGACATGCTATAGGTGGAGTTTGTCCATTTGCAATAGAAAATAAAGGTGTAAAAGTGTTTTTAGATGTATCTATGAAGAGGTTTAATACAGTATTTCCCGCTTGTGGAAGTAGCAACTCAGCTATAGAATTAACTTGTGATGAGATGGAAAAATACTCACATTGTGAAAAGTGGGTAGATGTATGCAAATCATATGATGAGACACTATCAGAATAGACATAAAATTAAAATAAAGATTATTTGAATTTAACTACATAAATATCAAAAGGAGTTTCTCATAGAGATACTCCTTTTAATGTTGATTGGATATTTATGGAACAATATTTACCTTCATTATATTTGAAAATTAGTGTAAAATATATATGTTAATAAAAAGGAAGTGGGTGTGAATTTGTTCAAAAAAGAAGATCAAAAATATAATCTTATTTCATATATAAATGAAGATGACGACTTAACACTAAAAGAAATTTTACTAGATAAATTAAATTTCTCAGTTAGATATGCATCTAAATTAAAAAGATTTAAAACAGTTACAGTAAATAAAAACTTCAAAAAATTAGATAAAAAAGTTAAAAAGGGCGACTTAATAGAAGTAGAGATAAAAGAAGATATGGCAAACTTTGCGCCACAAGATTTAAACTTAAATATAATTTATGATGATTTTGATTTAATTATGGTAGATAAACCTCCATTTATGGTAGTTCATCCGACAAAGAGCCACTTTGAAAATACTATGGCAAATGGAGTTACAGACTACATTGTTAAAAAGGGCGAAGATGTCAAAATAAGATTTGTAAATAGACTAGATATGAATACATCTGGATTAGTAATAGTAGCAAAAAATCCATTTGCTCAACATGTATTATCTAGTGAGATGAAAAGCGATGATTTTGAAAAGAAATATATAACAGTAGTAAAAGGAATCATTAAAGACGACGAAAATACTATAAATGAGCCAATTTACAGACCTACAGATGACAGCATAAAGAGAGTTGTAGATCCTAGAGGACAAGAGTCGATTACTCATTACAAAGTATTAGAAAGATTAAATGATGCTACTGTAGTAGAAGTTAAATTAGAAACAGGAAGAACTCACCAAATAAGAGTACACATGGCACATATAGGCCATCCAATTATAGGAGATGAACTATATGGTTATGTTGATGAAAATCTAATAAAAAGACAGGCTCTACATGCATATGGTCTGAAGTTTAAACAACCTAGAACAAAAGAAGTTTTAGCGTTTAAAGCTGAAATTCCTGATGATATGAAGATGCTAATTGAAAAATTAAGATAAAAGGAGAGAAGTAAATGATTATACATAAATCCATAGTACACGTACTAGATAAAAATAGCGATAGTCCTATATTAAATGACTACGAATGTAGAAACAGCTTAGAAGTGGATAAATTTTTCCAAAAAATAATAAACAGAGTTTCAAAAGACGACGATTTAAGAAAAGCTGAATTTAACGATTATAACAATAATATTGTTAAAAACTGTTGTGAGCAAATTATATATGACGAAGATACATTCTTACAAAATTCAAAAGAAATAGCGGCATATTTATTTGAAATTATGAAACAAAGTGAAGAGATGGACTCTTGTGACTTAGCTATTTGTCTATACAGTGTAAAAGATGAAAAAAATGTAGCTATAATGAGATTAGAGTATAAAAAACTTTATACACATTCAATTGAATTTGTAGAAGATAAATTTAATATACAAATAGTATCAAATGAAATTGGAATACCTGAGACAGGGCGTCCAAAACAATGTGCATTAGTAGGTCTTAGTAGTATAAATGATGAATATCATTTTAAACTATTAGATAAAGATGCTGAAAAAGAACAACTAGAAACAAAGTTTGTTACAGCGTTTTTAAATGCTAAAAAAATAGAAGATGATAAATATAAAACAAAAGTATTTAAAACAACAGCAGAAAATTGGATAACAAATGCAATTTCAGATGATATGAAAAAAGCAGAAGATATAAGAAGTATGCTTAATTATACATTAAAAGAAAAAGAAGAAATAAATGTTGAGGAATTTGTTCAAAATAATATAATCGATAAAGATTTAAAAGAAAGTTTCAAAGAACACATGGAAGACAAAGGATTAACTGAAAACTTTTCAGTTGATAAAAAATGGGTTGAAAAGAAACTTAAAAAGAGAAGTATAAAAACAGATAATGGATTTGATATAAAAGCAAATTTATCAGATTTTGAAGACCCTATGAAATATAGTGTTAGAAAAAATGAAAATGGTACATTCGATATAGTAATAAAAAATATATCTTTCTATGAAGAAAAATAATTTTACATAAATTTCATTTTATGGTAGTTATTCGAAGTTGCTTTTTACTCTATTAAAATAATGTTAGATTATGTTATAATTACGTGAAAGCATAAAGGTATAGAGGTTCTAATTTAGATTAATAGGGAAGCTAGGTGAGATTCCTTCGCAGCCCCCGTTACTGTGATGCTGACTATTTATTCGATAACCACTGCTATTTTGCGGGAAGGTGAATAAATGGGATGAAGCTAAGCCAGGAGACCTGCCTTATATACAATAAGAAAATCTTCGGGGTGGAGAATTTTACTTTAAAATAAGAACGGTATTTTAAAAGAAAAACTAACCTTGTGTTAGTTTTTCTTTTTTTGCAAAAGATACATATAATTTATAATTTTGAAAAATAATATCGTAAAAGCATAACAAAATGTTATTGCTTATTTTAAAATTTAGTTACAAAAAAAATTGTAATTCTGCTATAATCATAAAATATATGGAGATTATAGTCAAATTATGGTAAAACCCTGGCTGGATTAATCTTGATATAAGCTTTAAAAATTTTAAAAAAGGTATATGAGGAGGAATTCATATGAAAAAGAAATTATTATCAATTTTACTATGTTTAACACTTATATTTTCTGTTGGGTGTAGTAAAGGCGAAAGCGAAAAAACAATAACTGACAGAGCTGGTAACGAAGTTAAAGTTCCAACAAAAATCGAAAAAATTATATCTACTGCACCATCAAATACAGAAATATTAGTTGGGTTGGGATTAGCTGATAAAATTATAGCAGCAGATACATACTCAGAAGGAATTGAAGGTTTAAGCAAAGACACTAAATTAATGGACTTCCAAAATCCAGATGCAGAAGCAATGGTTGAGTTAGATCCAGATATAGTAATAGCTTCAGGATATAACCAAGTAGGTTCATCAGAAGATCCATATAAATCAGTAAGTGATGCAGGTATACCTGTTGTATATATACCAAGTAGTAGCAGTATAGACGGTATATATAAAGACATAGAGTTCATAGCTGAACTTGTAAATGAAAAAGATAAAGGAAATGAAATAATCGATTCTATGAAAAAAGATGTAGAATCAATAAAAGAAATAGGCAGCAAAATAAAAGATAAAAAGACAGTTTATTTTGAAATAGGTCCAGCACCAACATTATACAGTGTAGGAAAAGACACATTCATAAATGAAATGATACAAATAATAGGTGCAAAAAATATATTTGCAGATAAAGATGCTTGGATATCACCAAGTGAAGAAGCTGTAATAGATGCAAATCCAGATGTTATATTAACTAACGTTAACTATGTAGAAAATCCAACAGAAGAAATAATGAGTAGAACTGGATGGGAAAACATAACTGCAGTAAAAGATAAAGCAGTATATTCTATAGATGCAAACTCATCTTCAAGACCAACACAAAATATAATAAAAGCTTTAAAAGAAATGGCAAAAGCTGTATACCCAGATGAATACAAAGACAAATAGAACAAAGTGTGCAATTAGTATACTTATACTTATATTTATTATTTATATTGGAACTTCCATTGGGAGTTCCAATATTAGTATGTTAGACACTATATCTATAATCGCAAATAAATTGATAAATATACCTCTTAGAGACGGTGTAATGCCAAAGGACGTATCTATTATATGGAAGATTAGGTTGCCTAGGGTTTTATTGGCGTTTTTAGTAGGAGGGTGTTTGGCTACTAGTGGTGCAGTTGTACAATCGATATTAAAAAATCAACTAGCATCACCATATACATTAGGTGTATCATCAGGTGCATCTTTAGGAGCAGGTCTTGTAATTGTAACAGGAGTAACAATTCCTGTAATAGGAGGTTTTACACTTCCGTTTGTTGGATTTATATTTGGACTTTTTACAGTTTATTTAGTTATATTATTTTCTAGTAAAATTGACAAAACCATGTCCAATAATACAATAATATTAGCGGGGATGGTTTTTTCTTTATTTGTCAATGCCTTACTTACAACTTTAACTGCGATGTTTTCAGAAGACTTAAAGAGTATAGCACTTTGGCAAATGGGAAGCTTTGCTATGAGAGGTTGGACATATGTATGGCTTATAATTCCATTTTGCTTAGTCGGTATGATAGGCATACTTAGATACACAAAAGAGATGGATATACTTACTTTTGGAGAAGAACAAGCCCAATCTGTAGGTGTAGATACATCAAAAGTAAAGACAAAACTATTTGTATTTTCAGCAATATTGACAGGAGGAGCAGTATCGCTTAGTGGTACAATTGGATTTGTAGACTTGATAGCTCCTCATGTTGTTAGAAAAATATTTGGATCTAATCATAAATATGTAATACCGATGACATTTATATTTGGAGGATGTTTAATGGTAATTACAGATTTGATTGCAAGAAGTATTTTTGACTCAACTGAATTACCAGTAGGGGCGGTGACTGCTATTATAGGAGCACCATTCTTTGCTTATGTTTATTTTAAAAAGGCGAGTTGATAATTATGTTAGAAATTAAAAATCTTTATAGTGGATATGATGAAAAAGATATATTAAAAGATATAAATTTTAAAGTTAAAAATGGAGAAAATTTATGTATAGTTGGTCCAAATGGATGTGGAAAAAGTACACTTCTAAAATCTATTGCTAATCTCTTAGAATATAGAGGAAGTGTAATGATTGATGGCGAGGAAGTATCATCTATGGATAGAAAAGAATTTGCAAAGAAAGTTGGACTTATGAGCCAAGTTACTCAAATTTATTTTCCATACACAATTTACGATACTGTAGCATTAGGTAGATATGCTTATAGCAAAGGAGCATTTAGTAAATTATCTAAACAAGATGAAAAAATCATATTAGATAGTATAAAAAAAGTCGGACTTTTAGATATAAAAGATAAGCTTATTACTGAACTTTCTGGTGGGCAAATACAAAGAGTTTTCTTGGCTAGAGTATTCGCTCAAGACCCGGATATTATACTACTTGATGAGCCTACAAACCACTTGGACTTAAAAAACCAAATAGATTTATTAGAAAATCTAAAAGAATGGATTAAGGTAAATAATAAAATCGTAGTAGGAGTACTACACGATTTAAATTTAGTTCAATATTTCGCAGATAATGTACTTATGTTGAAAGATGGACAAATAGTAGCTTATGGAGAGCCACAAGAAGTATTAAATAATCCTATCTTAAACGAATTATATGGAATCAATATAAAAGAGTTTATGTTAGATATTTTAAAGAAATGGGATAGACCATCTATTACAAAAAAGCATATAATTAAATAAATATTTTACTAAAAAGACTAGCTCAATAAATTAAGCTAGTCTTTTTTTAGTTGTATATGTTATTAATTTAAAAGATTAGTTTTAAATATTAAAGTAGAAAATCTATAAAAGCAGGCACTTGTTTTTCCCAACTAGCTTCATTATGTTCTCCACCAGGAACTAATCTAGGATAACATATAGCTCCTTTAGATTGAAGTGTATGGCATAACTCTAACATATAAGAAGTAAAGTCAACTAATTTATTATTTTGTTCTAATTCATTACTTCCTATACTCATAAAGAACTTGCTACCCCTTTGAGAGTCGTTTTGTACTGCTTCTGCTATTAATTTATCATAGCAAAATTCAAATGAAGGAGATAAACACGCGCATTTTGAGAATATATGAGAGTATTTAATTCCAGCATATGTTGCCATTAATCCACCTAAAGAGCTTCCACCGATAAGCGTATTTTTTTTATCGGGTTTTGTTCTGTACTCAGAATCAATCATAGGTTTTATTACATTTACCATCCAATTTAAATAAGCATCTCCCTTGCCTTCAATAAACTCACCATTATAATTATCTAAATTATAAGGAGAGTATTCTGAGACTCTCTCATTGCCTTCAAAACTGCATTGAATACCTACGACAATTAATTGTACATTATTAGAATCTAAATATTCTTTCATACCCCATGATTTACCGAAAGCAGCTTCTTCATCAAAGAATAAATTATGCCCATCGAACATATAAAGCACAGGATATTTCTTTCTTCTTTCATTGTAATCATCTGGAAGATAGATGTTTATAACTCTACTACCAGAAAACACACCTTCCATCTCAATATACTTTTTTTCTATCATCAGTAACCACCTCATGTATATTTTAATTTATTATTTAATATACCATAATTTGGAAAATAAATGTATACAAAATATACAGAAAGATAAGTTTATACATATAAAATAGAATATATGACAAAAAATACGAAAATATAACATATAAAAATAGGTATTTTAAGAAATTATGTATTATAAAGTCATCAAAATTGAGATCGAAGGTTTACATATTGATAAATAAAAAATTGTAAAATAAAAAGCTATAGGAAATAAACGTTTATTTTCTATAGCTTATTTTTTAACTTCTGAAATATAGAAGTCTTTATTATTTATTTTCTTCAATGTAATTCACTATATCGCCGATAGTTTTGAATTTTTCAGCGTCTTCTTCAGCAATTTCTATATCATATTTATCTTCTAATGCCATGATTACTTCAACTGCATCTAAAGAATCAGCATTTAAATCATCTTTCAGAGAAGTATCTAAAGTTAACTCATCTAAATCGTCTATGCTTAATTGCTCTGCTATTATGTCTCTTATTTCTTCAAACATTTCATACCTCCAACTGTATTGAATAATTAAATTTTTAATAGTAGTTTAATATAATAGTAATTAATTTTCAATATATATTTAGAAAATAGTAGAATTATTTTTAAATTCTATAAATAGTAATTTTTTTTAATATAATATCCCAAGTTGAATATACTATATAAAAATAAATATATTTTCAATATATATTATGAAAATATAAAAATTTAATAAAAGTAACTTATCAATACAGAAAATCATATATTAAACATAGAAAAACCTTTTTATTTAGGGGGAGAAGCTATGGCAAAATTAGAAGATACTCTTTCAAGATTTTTTGGAGATTGTGGATTTGATTTTAATGGTGGAATTTTAATTATAATTGTTTTAGTATTTTTGTTGTTATGTACAGACTTTTTGGATGATATATTTGACGATGATAATATCTGGATTTGGGTTATATTAATAATTTTACTATTATTTAATTTTGATGATGGATGTTGCTGCTAATAAAATATTTAATAAAAAAGTTAGTTTTTGGTAAAACATCATAAACTAACTTTTTTTACTTTATCATATTGTAAAACAGTGACATATTTGTTACATTATTAGTATTTAATAAAGAAACATAAAATGTTATAATATGTATTGAAATGTAGGATGTTTATAATATTAAGAGGGGGAGTGATTTAAATAAGACTCAAAAAGAAAGTCAAGAGAACTCTAATTGTACTTGGACTTGCAGTTACTGGATTAATTATTACAATTTCTGCAAAGGCTTTAAATGCTCCAGATGCCACAGAAGATCAACAAGTGGCCCAAGGTGTAGAAGCTATAAAACAATTAGAAACTCAAGATGTAGTACAGGTTGAAGAGCAAATAGAAAATATCAAAGCTCAGCATGGAATAAGTGAACAAGTATCAAGTGTAAATACAAATGATACTTCAGCATCAGTAGACTATAAGAAAAAATTTTCGACATCAGTTATAGCTGGCGACTCAAGAGCTGAAGGAATATCTGCCTACGGAGTATTAACTCAAGCCTCTGTAGTTGCACAAAAAGGTAGAAGTCTTTCAACCGCTGTACAAAATGGTGATATAGACACAGCTATAGGAATGTATCCAAAGAATATGTTTTTAACATATGGAATAAACGATGTAGTAGGCGTTCAAAGTAGTGATGCATTTATTAAATTATATGGAGAGGTTATAGAGAAAGTTAAATCTAAATTACCTAACTCAAACATATACGTCTGTTCAATACTACCAGTTACAACAGCCGCAGCGAATAAACAACCAAATCTTAAAAATATAGCTCAATGGAATCAAGATTTAAAACAATTATGTGAAGAAAAAGGCGTAAAATTTATCGATGCTAGTAGCATTATGTCAGAAGGTAACTATGAACCTGATGGTATACATTTCGGAGTTACTTGTATAAAAAAATGGTTAGATTTATTTATACAACAAGCCAACTTATAGGAATCTAGAGAGGGTTAATAATAAAGATGAAATTAAAAAAAACAATAACAACTATCGTATCTGTAGTATGTGCATGTACAATTTTAACTGGATGTACAAAAGTTAACGATAACTTAACAGCAAAAGATATACAAAAATCGATAGAAGAAACAGGGCTTGTCGAAAATATGGAAGAGACAGGTACTAAGGGATTAAAAAGATATTACGGCTTAAATGCAAGCGATTTTGACAGTGTAGTATTATATACTCCTGAATCATCTATGGAAGTAGATGAAATGTTAATTGTAAAAGTAAAAGATAAATCACAAATAGACTCTTTAAAAGACACAATTGACAATAGAGTAAACTCACAACTTCAAAGTTTTGGAAGTTATGGACCACAACAATGCGCGTTATTAAATGACTATGAATTAAAGTCAGAAGGAAAATATGTATTTTTTGCAGTATCAGAGAATGCAGAACAACTAAAAGAAGCTTTTAAAGAGGCAGTAAAACAATAGAGGGAGGCGATTAAAATAGTATTCAGTAGTATTATATTTTTGTTTACATTTTTGCCAATAACATTATTACTATATTATGTTAGCCCTAGAGTATTAAAAAATTCGATTTTATTACTAGCTAGTTTAATTTTCTATGCATGGGGAGAGCCTATATACGTATTTTTAATGATAGGTACAATCTTAATAGATTATTTACTTGCAATTTTAATAGATAGAAATAGAGATGATTACAGTAAGTGTAAATGGATATTTATACTTACTATTATTTTGAACGTAAGTATATTAGGATTTTTTAAATATTTTGGATTTTTCGTTAATAACATAAATAGTATATTTAATTTAAATATTCCTTTTGATGGATTAGCACTTCCAATAGGGATATCGTTCTATACATTCCAAGTATTATCTTATATAGTAGATGTTTACTTAGGAAAAGTTGAAGTACAGTATAATTTAATTAATTTTGCAACATACGTTACAATGTTCCCACAATTAGTTGCGGGACCTATAGTTCAATACCAAACTATAGAAGAACAATTAAATACTCGTCAAGAAAGCGTATTTAAATTTGGAGAAGGTGTTGAAAGATTTATACAAGGTTTAGGAAAGAAAATTTTACTAGCTAATAATATAGGGATGTTATGGACAACTATTTCGTCACTAGAATTATCTTCTATATCTGTCCTTACTGCATGGCTAGGTATAATAGCTTATACTTTCCAAATATACTTCGACTTCAGCGCTTACTCAGACATGGCGATTGGATTAGGAAAAATGTTTGGATTTGAATTTATGGAGAACTTTAACTATCCATATATATCAAAGAGTGTTACTGAGTTTTGGAGAAGATGGCATATATCTCTAGGAACTTGGTTTAGAGAGTATATATACATACCTCTAGGTGGAAATAGAGTTAGTGTACCAAAACAAATTAGAAATATATTTGTAGTTTGGGCGCTTACAGGTTTATGGCATGGAGCGAATTGGAATTTCGTAGTATGGGGATTATACTACGGTATTTTATTGTTAATAGAGAAGTTTGTTTTAAAATCTTTCTTAGAAAAAGTGCCAGACAGCATAAAACATATTTATACAATGTTATTTGTAATAGTAGGATGGTTATTCTTTGCAAGTGAGGATCTTGGATTTGCACTTGATTACTTAAAAATAATGTTCTTTGCATCAGGAAATACAATAGTAGATACAGCAGGAATTTATTATTTATACACTAATATAGTGATGTTTGCGATACTTATAGTATTCTCAACACCTATTATAAAACGTACATTAGAAAGTCTTGCTCAAAAATATAGAGATAAATTAATAAATCCATCATTAGTTATATATGGTTTAGTTTTATTTTTAGTTACAGCTTATTTAGTTAATGAAACTTATAATCCATTCTTATATTTTAGATTTTAAAGGTGGTGGGAAATATGACTGAAGCATATAAAACAAAAAATAGAAATATAAAAAATAGACCTAAAAAGAACAAGCCAAAACATAAACATAAGCTTGGCAAAAAATATTGTATATCACTGTCAGCATTATTTATATGTTATATGGCATTCTTTGTCGTAGTAAATACTTTTGGAGAAAAAAGAAGTTTCTCAGAAACTGAAAATAGAGTACTTCAAACAAAACCTAGTTTTTCAATAGAAAAATTGTTAGAAGGAAGATTTATAAGTAAATATGAAGATTATAAAGTAGACCAATTTTATAATAGAGACTTTTGGAATGATGTAAAAGTAAAAGCAGATAAATTACTACTAAAAAAAGAATCTAATGGAGTTTATTTAGGTAAGGATGGTTATTTATTAGATCAATTTGATAAACCTAATGAAGAAAATGTGGCTAAAAACTTAGAAGCTATAAATACATTTGCTGAAAAATACAAAAATGTAAAACAGTATATGTTGATATCACCAACAGCTGTTAACATACTTGGCTCTAATCTGCCTATGGCAGCACCAGCACAAGATCAGCAAGAGTATATAGATAATTATGCCCAAAAATTAGATTCAAATATAAAATTTGTCGATACTTATACAACATTACTTGAGCATAAAAAAGAAGATATATTCTATAGAAGTGACCATCACTGGACAAGTTTAGGAGCATTTTATTCATATCAAAAACTAGCAGATGTTATGGATTTAAGCAAAAAAGATAGTGATGATTATGATATAGAGTTAGTATCTAATTCTTTTGTAGGTGCATTATCGTCTGAAAGTGGATACAAAACAAAAAAAGACAAGGTAAAAGTATATATACCTAAAGATGAAAACGACAAAGTAGTAGTTAATTATGAAGAAGAACAAAAGAAAACAGCTACTTTATATGAAAGTGAGAAATTAGACGAAAAAGATAAGTATCAAGTATTTTTAGGTGGAAATCATCCACTTGTAAAAATCAATACTGCATCAACAAGTGGCAAAACACTGCTTATTTTTAAAGATTCATATGCAAATAGTTTTGTTCCATTTTTAACATCTCATTTCAGTAAAATTATATTAGTTGACCCAAGATACTATTATGAAGATATAGATGAGCTTATGAAGTCAGAAAATGTAGATGAAGTATTATATCTATATAATGCAAATACATTCTTTAGTGACTCAACTTTAGCGCCAGTATTAAACAACGAATAACATTAAATAACTAAAAATGATAAATTTTGTAACCTTTCGACTTTTATCTGCATAATATTTAGTAAATAAATAATATATTTATTAATATCTAAAAAGGGAGAGGAATATAATGCAAGAACAAAATTTATCAAGATTTTTTGGTGGGGGTTTATTTAATTTCTTTGATGAAGATTTCTTCGGAGGTTTCTTCTTAATAATAATTATATTATTATTAATGGTTGGAGACGACTTAATAGAATGGATAGCATGTAACCCAGAAATGTTAATTTGGATAATAATCTTAGTATTATTATTTAGTTGCTTTTAATTTTTAATTAGCTAATTTTAAACTATCTATATATTAAAAAATAGATTTTTAAGAAATAGGTAACAAATAAATATTTTTATCATAATATATAATAGAGCATAAAGACCTTTATCATTAGAATATGATGGAGGTCTTTTTTGATATATCAATCAAGGAGGGATTTTTATGAATCGTAAATTATCCAGAATGTTTGAATGTATCGGAGGTAGTGGATGGTGGATTATAGTTTTATTTTTCCTATTTTTAGTCTTCCAAGAATGTTTTGTAGATATCTGCTTAAGCGACTGGATACCATTTTTAATTCTACTTCTAATCGTTTGTTCATGCGATTGTGATGATAATGACTGCTACGATAATTACCAAAATGGATACACTTGTGGATGCTAAAAAAACTTAGAGATAAATATTTTAAACATTATCACAAATTAACACTTTTGCATATTATAAGTTAAGAGCAAAAGCTCAAACATCAACAGGAGGTAAAAAAAATGTTAGACAGATTATTTGGAGAAGATGGATTCTTTGGAGCAGGAGCATGGTGGATAATAGTATTATTCTTCTTATTCCTAGCATTTGGAGAAAGCTGGGTAGACATCGACATAATGGCATGGATACCATTCTTAATAATATTATTAATATTATGTAGCTGTGGTGGAATATTATAATTTTAAAATAGGGGGAATAGAAAAATGTTAGATAGATTATTTGGAGAAGGCGGATTCTTTGGAGCAGGAGCATGGTGGATAATAGTATTATTCTTTTTATTCTTAGCATTTGGAGAAACTTGGGTAGATATTGATATAATGGCATGGATACCATTCTTAATATTATTATTAATAGCTTGTTCATGTGGCGGATTCTTCGGTGATGGTATTGGAGGATGTGGCTGCTAGTTTCAAATTGAGATTTTATAGAACATAGTCACTGTATAAAATTTATTTTAGGAGAAGGTTGATTTTAAATTGGCCTTCTTTTTTAATTCTAAGGAAAATTTATTTATATATAAAATATTAAAATAGAGTAATTTATATATAGACCTGTATTTACTAAAATTTCATAATATATACATATTTTTTTGTACATTTACTATTTACGGGATTTTAAAAATAGTATAAATTATTAATATAGGTACATATTTTAAATTATATTAATAAAATAAGTAAAGAAAATAGGATATATATTGTATTCAAATAAATAAACTTTTAAATATCATAAGCATAGATATTGCAAAAAGTATAAATAATATATTTATAAAAATCAAAAAGTATGTTACAATTAATTTTTAATATTATGAAACGAGAATAAAATAAGGAGGAAAAATAATGAAAAATAACGTTACAATAAAAGACGTTGCAAAATTAGCTGGAGTTTCAATATCTACAGTTTCAAGAGTAATAAATGACTCAAAGCCAGTTACGGATGAAGTTAAACAAAGAGTCTTAGATGTAATAAAAGAAACAGGATATGTTCCAAATCCTCTTGCAAGAAGTTTAGTTACTAAGAAAAGTAAGTTATTAGGTGTTATAGTACCAGAAGTATCAGATTCATTCGTAAATGAAATTGTAAATGGTATAGAATGCGTTACAAAAATGTACGGATATGATATATTATTAGCAAATACATATTCTGAGAAAAAGCAAGAGTTAAAGAGTATAGATTTATTAAGAGCAAAACAAGTTGAAGGGATAGTTATGATTTCATGGACGTTAGATGAAGACCATATACAATCAATCAACAATAGTGGTATACCTGCAACTTATATAAGTAAAACAGCTCAAACTTTCGATGTATATACAGTAAGTACTAACAATGAAGATGCTACTTATGATATGACAAAATATCTAATAGATAAAGGACATAAAGATATAGCTCTTATAATGACTAGTGAAGCTGATACTATACTTGAAACAGAAAGAAGAAGAGGATACGAAAGAGCATTAACTGATAATAATATAAATGTAAATCCAGATATAATAAAATATGGAAATACTGATCATGATAGCGGATATAGAGTAATGTCAGACTTATTAGAAGAAGGTATAAAACCTGATGCAGTATTTGTGACAGGTGATGAGGCTGCTATAGGAGCTATAAATGCTATCTTTGATAAAGGTTATAATGTTCCAGAAGATATTTCTGTAGCAGGATTCAACAATACTAAGCTTTCTAAAATGTATCGTCCAAAATTAACTACAGTAGGTCAACCACTTTATGATATGGGAGCTGTAGCTATGAGAATGGTAATAAAAATGATAAATGATGAACCACTTGAAGAAAAGAAATTCGTTTTACCATATGAGATAATTGAAAGAGAAAGTGTAATCGAAAAAAAATAAAAAAGAAAATCCAACAGGCTTAAACTGGTGAATTTTAATTTTTTAAAATAACGGCATAATTTACAGCAATGTAACTTATGCCGTTTTTTAATTCTAAGGAAATTATATCCATCTTAATAATGTATGAGATGAGAATCGCTCTCACTATGTGATATAATTGGCAAGGGTTTATGCAAGGTAAAAAAGACGGATGCAAAGAATGGCCTATAGAAGGTGAGTCATTGTTTTCTTATAGGGGTGAAGCATTGCCTTATATGCCTTTTGCTTACAAACATCCTGATTATTGGAAACTTATAAAATCAGAAAGTAAACGAACTGGAGATATGATTAATTCATGGAAATTATTTGATGATTCGGAAAAAGCTCATCCACTTAAGGAAGAAGAAATGATTAAGGTTGAAAATATAAAGGGAGATCTTCTACTTATAGGAGCATCTGATGATGTTTTGTGGGATACTGTTAGGTATATCAGACGTATGGAAGAAAGGCTAAAAAATACAAATCATGAGTGTAATGTTATAGTTGCAACTTACGAGCATGGTACACATTTTATATTTCCAGAAAGCATGCTTAAAAAAATGATTCCGGTCTTTTCTGGCACATTTGTCAAATTAGCATTTAAAGAAGCGAGAAAGTATCCTGATGAGTGTAAAAAAACACGCATAGATATCGACAAAAAAGTCAGAAAAGCAATCGAAAAATGGAAAGAAAGATAAATACATAAAATAAAAAATTAATAGGCAATAGCTCTTTTTAAATAGATTATGATTTTTTAAAAAGAAGAAATACTTTTTAATTTTTCCTTTTTATATTTAGTAGGCGACAAATCCATAACTCTTTTAAATATTTCTGTGTAATAACTGGCGTTTGAAAAGCCGACATTTTCTGAGATTTCGGTGATATTTAAATTATCGCTTAAAAGAAGAGGTATACTTTTTTTAATACGATAATTTAAAAGGTATTCAAAAGGAGTTTGTTTGGTCGCCTTTTTGAAAAATCTGCAGCACTCGCTTTTACTTATATTGCATGATTCTGAAATATCATAAAGTGTTATTTTGTTTTGATAATTGCTATGTATAAAGTTGAGTATTTTAGAAAGTCTTATAATATCGTTTGAATTAAAGATTTGTTCATCTTGTAAAATAGAACTGACCTCATTAAAAAATAATGACCACATTTCACATATTTTGCTTTTGACTAATAATTCATAACAAGATTTCTTTTCATAAAATATATTACTTGCTTGAAGTATTATAGATATAATATTTTGGTGAATTTTATTTTTAGAATCTAAGAAAAATGCCGGACATTGAGTAGAATTTTCAATTATATCAATATACTTAGTTTTTATTATACTTTCTTCATGGCCAAAAATAAAATTTGGTCTAAACATAAGTGCCAAAAATGCACAGTCTTTATTATTATAGCCTTTAGCAGTATGCAATGTATGAGAATTTATAAATAATCCATCTCCCTTTTTCATATTGTATATCTTGTCATTAACTCTATACTCCATAGAGCCTTCTAAAATTATAGAAAAAGTCATTTCATAATGCCAGTGATAATCTAAAAATCCATATTCATAAGCAAATAAGGTATTATAATCGAAATCAATAGGAAAAGTATAATCACCATACTGTTTCTTTTCTAATAGATTGTTTGCAACAATTATTTTTCTCTTCATAACAATCCCTCCTAAAATATAATGAACTTTTAGCGCAATATAGTTATAGAAATTGATAAAATCCTTATAGATATAATTTATATTATTAATTATACTTATAACATAACACCCTAGCAAGTCACGTAAAGAATAATTCAAATGTCAGAAAATTTCAGCCTAAAATTAATATTTGTTTAGTAAATCTATAAAAAATCTATAAAATTTTCATTGTATAAAATAAAAATTAAGGAGGTCTTAAATATGAGCGTAATTAAATTGGACGGATATAATTTATCTTTAGAAGATTTAATTAAAGTCAGTAGATTTAATCACAAAGTTGAGCTTACAGAAAATGCAGTTGAAAGAATAAAAAAATCGAGAGCCATAGTTGATGACTTAGTAGAAAACGAAAAAGTCTCTTATGGTATAACAACTGGATTTGGAAAATTTTCAGATGTAGTCATATCTAAGAAAGATACTCATAAACTTCAAATCAATTTAATAAGAAGTCATGCATGTGGTGTTGGAAATCCTCTTTCAGAAGAAATCGTAAGAGCTATGATGTTGCTTAGAATAAATGCATTATCAAAAGGATATTCAGGTATAAGACTTGAGACACTACAAATTTTAATAGATATGTTAAATAAAGGTGTTCATCCAATAGTACCAGAAAAAGGCTCTCTTGGTTCTTCTGGAGATTTGGCTCCACTTTCTCATATGGTTCTAACTATGATAGGAGAAGGAGAGGCTATATATAAAGGTGAAAAAATGTCTTCTAGAGATGCACTTGAAAAGGCAGGTATAAAACCTTTAGAGTATTTATCTTCAAAAGAAGGACTTAGTTTAAATAATGGAACTCAATGCATGACAGCAATTGGTGCAATAACTGTCTATGATGCTATAAACTTAATGAAAACTGCAGATATAGCACTAGGGCTTACAATGGAAGGTTTAAATGGTATAACTTGCGCTATGGATGAGAGAGTCAATTTAGTAAGACCTCATAAAGGACAATTCAATACAGCTAAAAATGTATTAGAAATATTAGATGGTAGTGAAATGACTACAGAACAAGGTGAACTTCGTGTACAAGATTCTTATACTTTAAGATGCTCACCACAAGTTCATGGTGGATGCAAAGATGCGCTTGACTATGTAGTTAAAAAAATAGAAATAGAAATGAACTCTGTAACAGACAATCCTATAATATTTCCTGGTGAAAATCAAAAAATTATATCTGGAGGTAACTTCCACGGAGAACCTATGGCACTTGCCTTTGACTTTTTGGGAATAGCTTTATCAGAAATTGCTAATATATCAGAAAGACGACTTGAAAAGATGGTAAATCCAGCACTTAGTCACGGTCTTCCTGCGTTTTTAGTTAACGAAGGCGGAGTTAACTCAGGATTTATGATAGTTCAATATAGTGCAGCATCATTAGTATCTGAAAATAAGGTACTTTCTCATCCAGCAAGTGTAGATTCAATACCATCTTCAGCAAATCAAGAAGATCATGTTTCTATGGGGACTATAGCATCGAGACACGCTAGAGATATATTAGATAATGCTAGAAAAGTATTAGCTATGGAAATACTAGCATCAGCACAAGCTATAGACTTAAGAGGAAAGAAAAAACTAGGAAAAGGCACAGAAGAAGCATATAAAATTATAAGAGAGAGAACGCCTTTTGTAGATAAAGATAGAATAATGTATAAAGATATAAATATTTGTGAAGATATTATAAAAGAAAATTTATTAGTAAAAGCAGTAGAAAAAGCTATAGGAAAAAAATTATTAGTAGGTGAAGAAATAGTTAGCGATTTAAAACTTTAATTTACACAGGAAAATTTAAGGGGGAATTTAAATTGAATAATTTAAATATAAGAAATGAAGAGATAAATAAAGCTTTAACTATCAAACTCGACAAAATTCCAGATAAAATTCCAGCATTTCAAGAACATATAAGAAGAGCACCTAAACGCGAATCAAAATTGACAAATTCAGATATAAAACTAGCATTAAAAAACGCTTTAAGATACATACCACAACAATATCACGAACAATTAGCACCCGAATTTTTAGATGAATTATTGACATATGGACGAATTTATGGATATAGATTTAGACCAGAAGGAAAAATATATGGAAAACCAATAGATGAATATAAAGGAAAATGTATAGAAGGTAAGGCATTTCAAGTTATGATAGATAACAACCTTGACTTTGATGTAGCGCTTTATCCTTATGAATTAGTTACATACGGGGAAACAGGACAAGTATTTCAAAATTGGATGCAATATCAACTTACAAAAAAATATTTAGAAGAACTTACTCAAGATCAAACTTTAGTGCTACATTCTGGTCATCCAGTAGGGCTTTTTAAATCTAAACCAGATGCACCAAGAGTAATTCTCACAAACTCTCTAATGATAGGTATGTTTGACAATCAAGAAGAGTGGAAAAGGGCAGTTGCAATTGGTGTTGCAAATTACGGTCAAATGACGGCTGGCGGTTGGATGTATATAGGTCCACAGGGAATAGTTCATGGTACATATTCAACAATATTAAATGCAGGTAGATTAAAACTTGGTATACCTAAAGATAAAAACTTAAAAGGAAAATTATTTGTAACTTCAGGTCTTGGCGGGATGAGTGGAGCCCAAGGTAAGGCAGTAGAAATTGCTGGTGGAGTTGGAGTAATAGCAGAAGTAGATTCATCGAGAATAGAAACTAGATATACCCAAGGTTGGATTAGCAAGGTTACACAAAGTCCAAAAGAAGCATTCGACTTAGCAAAAGTAGAAATTGAAAAAGGGGAAGCCTGCGCTATAGCATTTCATGGGAATATAGTAGATTTACTTCAATACGCAGTAGATAATGATATACATATTGATTTACTGTCAGACCAAACTTCTTGCCATGCACCTTATGATGGAGGATATTGTCCACAAGGAATCACTTTTGAAGAAAGAACAGAACTTTTGGCAAATGACAAAGAAAAATTTATAGAATTAGTAGATAAAACTTTATTAAAACATTTTGAATTAATAAAAATATTACACGACAAAGGCGTTTACTTCTTTGACTATGGAAATAGTTTTATGAAGGCTGTATATGATGCAGGTGGAAAAGAAATATCTAAAAATAAAATAGATGAAAAAGATGGATTTATATTCCCATCTTATGTTGAAGATATATTAGGACCTCAATTATTCGACTTTGGTTATGGACCATTTAGATGGGTTTGTTTAAGTGGAAAACGTGAAGACTTAATAAAAACTGACCATGCTGCAATGGAATGTATAGACCCAGATAGGAGATATCAAGATAGAGACAACTGGATATGGATTAGAGATGCAGAAAAGAATAACTTGGTAGTAGGAACACAGGCGAGAATACTATACCAAGATGCAATTGGAAGAACTAAAATAGCACTTAAATTCAACGATATGGTAAGACGTGGCGAAATTGGACCAGTTATGATGGGAAGAGATCACCATGATGTATCTGGAACAGATTCACCATTTAGAGAAACTTCAAACATAAAAGATGGAAGCAATATAATGGCAGATATGGCGACTCACTGCTTTGCTGGAAACTGTGCAAGAGGAATGAGTTTAGTAGTTCTTCATAATGGTGGAGGAGTTGGAATAGGAAAATCAATCAATGGTGGATTTGGTATGGTTCTAGATGGTTCACAAAGAGTTGATGACATACTTAGAACTGCTATGCCATGGGATGTTATGAGTGGCGTTGCAAGACGTGCTTGGGCTAGAAATGACAACTCAATCGACACTGTAATAGAATACAACAAAATGTGCGAAGGAAAAGATCATATAACACTACCGTTTTTAGTTGATGATGATTTAATTGAAAAAACAGTTGGAGATAAAAAGTTTTTTTAAATAAGACTTAAGTAAGTTAAATATATTATGTATAAAAATATTATCCTAGCTCAATAATACAATTTTTTTGGGCTAGGAATTTATATACAAGGAGGATAAGATTGTGGCTATAGTTCAATGTGTACCAAATTTTAGTGAAGGCAGGGATTTAGATAAGATAGAGAAAATAATTAATCCTTTAATAGGAAAAGAAGGCGTAAAACTATTAAATTATGAAGCTGATAAAAATTACAATAGATTAGTAGTTACGATAATAGGAGAGCCCCAAAAGGTAAAAGATGCAGTATTTGAAGCTATAGGTGTGGCAAAAGATATTATAGATATGAATAAACATAAGGGACAGCACCCTAGATTTGGTGCTACTGATGTTTGCCCATTTATTCCTATAAAAGATATGGATATGGATGATGCTATTAAACTAGCTAATGAGCTTGGTGAAAAAGTCGCAAAAGAATATAAAATACCTGTATTTTTATACGAATGTGCAGCTACTAGAGGTGAAAGAGAAAACTTAGCAACAGTTAGAAAAGGAGAATTTGAAGGACTAGATAAAAAATTAGAAGATACTAATTGGACTCCAGATTATGGTGTTAATAAAAAACATAAAACAGCAGGAGCAATTGCTATAGGAGCTAGAAGACCATTAATTGCTTATAACATAAATCTAGATACTACAAATATTGATATAGCATCAAAAATAGCAAAAACAATTAGACATTCAAATGGTGGATATAGATATATAAAAGCGGGCCCTGTAGAAGTACCAGAGAAAAATATGACTCAAGTTACAATGAATTTAACAGACTATACAAAAACGAGTATGTACAGAGCGTTCGAGGCGGTAAAAATGGAAGCTAAAAGATATGGAGTAAATATTATAGGCAGCGAAATAGTCGGTCTTTGTCCTATGGAGGCACTTGTCGATGTGGCATCATATTATTTAGGGCTTGAAAATTTTACACTAGATAAAGTTTTAGAAACTAGTTTAATGGAATAAATTTTTAAATACTTGTATATAAAGCGGGGGAAGTACAATGAAAGCCGATTTGATTTTAAAAAATATTGGGAAATTAGTTACAATGCAGGGTTCATCAAATTTTAAAGTAAAAGAAGAGATGAATAACACTCAGATAATAGAAGATGCGTATATAGCAGTTAAAAACGGTAAAATACTAGCTATAGGAGTAGGAGATATATTTGGAAATATTATTGGTCCAAATACACAAATACACGATGCACAGGGGCTTTTAGTAACGCCTGGACTTATAGACTCACACACACATTTAGTGCATGGAGGTTCAAGAGAAAATGAATTTTCGATGAAATTAAATGGTATACCTTATATAGAAATTTTGAAAAATGGTGGAGGAATATTAAGTACTGTAAAATCTACAAGAGAATCATCAAAAGAAGAATTATACCAAAAAGCTAAAAAAAGCTTGGATAGAATGTTAGAGTTTGGAGTAACTACAATAGAAGCAAAAAGTGGATACGGATTAGAATTAAATACAGAAATTAAACAACTAGAAATAGCTAAACTATTAGATAAAACTCATCCAATAGACTTAGTACATACTTTTTTAGGAGCACATGCTATTTTACAAGAGTACAAAGAAAATCATAAAGTATATATAGATATATTAGTAGATGAAATGTTGCCGAAAATAAAAAATATGGGACTGGCAGAATTTTGTGATGTATTTTGCGAAGAAGGAGTATTCAGTATAGAAGAAAGCGAGTACATACTAAGTAGCGCAAAAAAAATGGGATATAAATTAAAAATACACGCTGATGAAATTGAGTCTTTAGGAGGAGTAGAGTTAGCAGCAAAATTAGGATGTATATCTGCAGATCATCTTATGGCAGCTAGTGATAAAGGCATAAAGATGATGATAGAAAATAAAGTTGTGGCAAATATACTTCCTGCTACATCATTTAACTTAAATAAAAATTATGCTGATTGTAGAAAAATGATAGATATGGGAGCTATAGTGAGTTTATCAAGTGACTATAATCCGGGAAGTTGTCCTAGCGAAAATCTACAATTTGTAATGCAGTTGGGATGTCTACATCTAAATATGACTCCAAATGAAGTTCTTACATCAGTTACGATAAATGCAGCATATGCTATAGATAGAGCGGATAAAATAGGTTCGCTAGAAGTTGGTAAAAATGCAGATTTTGTGGTATTTGATGCTCCTAATGTTGAATACTTAATGTATCATTTTGGCATAAATCATACCCAAAGAGTCTATAAAAATGGGAAATTAGTAGTTGATGATAAGGTTGCAGTTTATAATAAAAAACAATAAATATAAATAAGGTGTATAGGGGGGAAAGATATGAAATTAATTGATATGAGCGTGGCTGATTTTACAAACGAAGTAGATTCAAATTCGCCAGCACCAGGAGGAGGTTCTGTATCAGCTTTAGCAAGTGATATAGGGGTTTCACTTGCAAGAATGATGGCTCATCTTAGTTTTGAAAAAAAGAAGTTTGAACAATTGGACGAAAAAACAAAAGAAGAGTTCAAGGCTAGATTTGATAAACTAGGAGAGATAAGAAAAGAGCTATCTACTTTAGTAGACAAGGATACAGAATCATTTAATGAATTTATGAAGGCAGTAAAAATGCCTAAAGAAACAGAAGAACAAAATAAATTGAGAGCTAAAGCAATACAAGAAGCTACAATATTTTCTATTGAGGTACCATATAAAACAGCAAGTCTTTCATTAGAAGCCTTAAGATTACTAGATTTTTTGATTAAAAATGGGAATCAAAACGCGATAACAGATATAGGCGTTGGGACTTTAATGCTATCAGCAGGTATGGAAGGCGCAATATTAAATGTAAAAGTAAATTTAGGACAAATTAAAGACAAACAAATTTATGATAAATATAGAGATGGATGCAAAGAAATACTATCAGAAGGCAATGAAATAAAAGATAATATAATTTCAAATATACATAAACAACTAGATTGATTATAAATTAAAAATATAGTTCTCTTTTTAAATTTATAATTTTACATATCACGAAAAAAGGTATTGAAAAGTTAAATTTCAATACCTTTTTATTATCCTATTATCCCTTTTTTACTCTTTTGACTTTTTTTACAGTTTTTTTGCCAGATGAGCTATGATGTGAAGCTGATTTTTTAGTTTTAGCTTTTTTAGAATTTATCTTATCTTGTATTTCTGCTTCAGATATTTTGTTCATAATAGAGTCTAGTTTTTGCTGTTGTTCTGGATTTAAAAAATTCTTAAATTTAGATACGACTTCTTCTTTCCCCTTTAAATTCTTACCGATGTTGATAAGTTCATCTAAAAGTTCATCTTCAGATTTGCCTTGATAGCTATTAGCTATATCTTCTATTTTATTTTTGTCGATATTTTTATCTTTTGCAAATTTCTCTAAAGTATCTTTGTCTATTTTATCTATTTTTTTCTTTGAATTTTTCATAGAAAACTCCTTTCTCAGCTTAAAAATAATGATTATATATAATTTATATGAGACTTCTAATAAAAGTTAATACTATAATTGAAAAAATATACATTAGTAAAAGATTTAATATATTCATATTATATGAAATGTTTATTAAAAAGTGAGAAGAAAATATACTTCTTAATTAAATATAATATATGGAAGATTTTAATCATAATATTATATATAGATATATTAATTAATAGGAACATTAACAATTAAAGAATCATATTTTAAAATATATGTTAAGATATTGTATGGATTATACCTATTATAAAAGGGGGGACTTGTATTGAACAATTTATTGTTGATACTTGGACTTTTAGCTCTGAGCAATGGAAATACGTCTTTGTTCGGTAATAAAGATAAGAATGTATCGAACGATAGTTTAAAGATAGATAAAAAAGATAATAAAAAATTAGTTCCAAAAGTAAAACAAAACAGTAAAAGCCATCAAAGCCAGAAATCTACTTCATCGTCAAATCCAAGGGGAAAAAAGATTAAAAAAATAAAAAAAATTAAAAAGAGTAGTAGGCATAAAAGTAATTCCATTGATAATGCTATAAAATATAATGTGGATGATTTAAAGACCGGAATAAAACTTATGGATTTAAATGAAGAAGATTTAGACAGGGGAATGGAGATTATAACAAGAACTAAGAAATATATGTCCTCTGAAGAACGAAAAATATTAATAAAGATGGAAAGTATATTAGATTTAGTTAAAGGAATTAAAAAATTAAATGATGTGGATATATTAGAAAAAGAAGATGAAAGTGAATTTTTTAGAAATATGGATGAAGAAGACAAAAAGAATATGATGATAAAAGAAATTTTAGAGGTATTTCCAGAAAAGAGAAAAGAATCAGTAGAAAAAGCAATAGACATGAAAAAGAAAATTGATTTATTTGCCGAGTTATTTTTACCAGAAGATGGAGAAGGCGGATTTTCACTAAGTTCCTTAGCAGATATAAGTAATTTAGGAAGTTCAAATAATATTAAATTATTAGGAAGTCTTTTGAGAGGGGATAATTTAGAAGAACAACAAAAAAGTGATGATATAGAAGATATGGAAGAATATGATGAAGACTATAATGAATATGATTATGAATATGGAGAATACTATGAAGAAGATGAAGATAGATATGATAAAAATAGATATGATTAAAATCTAGAAATTTCAACCGTAAATCAGATTTATAATATAAATTATATTTACATAGAAATTTTCTGAAAAGATTTTAAAAAATTTTCTAAAATTACCATAGAAAAAGACTTTAAATTTTTTAGATTTTGTTATATAATAAACATATAAAATCCTGAGGCATACGAATGGTGACCTTTAAATTCAACCGACAAATATTTTACGGGAGATTGGAGTTAGGTAGCGGAGTAAATATATCTTGTATTTATATAAGAAATTAGAAACTATCTACAGATCACCCACCTGGGAGGATTCTCGGGACTGAATTTATGGGCCCAACGGTGTTTTGGGATTTTATATTTTAATGATTAAAGTGAAGTTAAAAAGCTAAACCAAATTGGTTTAGCTTTTTTTGTATTTATATATTAATAAATTTAATTTTTTTATATTATTTAGATAAAAAAGAAATAAATTATGTTGAGAAATACAGTATTTTAGAGGATTATAGCTATATAAATAAAAAAAAGTAGAAATTTGTAACAACTTTGCGGAAATTACATATATATTTATTAAGAGTTTAAATAAAGCTCTAAATAAAATATATAAAATAAGGAGAGGGTATAAATGCCATACCAATATTATGAAAATCAATATTTAGAAGGTCAAATCATGCAAAATAGATCTCAAATCGCAGGAAATCAATTTGCACAAGGTTACGTTCAACAACCAACTCAAGTAAGACAAGGACAAGTAAATAATTATGTTAACAATACAGCTAGCGCTGGAACTACACAAGCTGTAGAAAATGTAAATTATTATGACACTTATTATCATAGAATCAACAACTATCATACTATGAATACTAATCGTTATAGAGATCACTATGTAGATCATAATGTATATTACAATAGTTCAAGAAATGTATATGATGGAGCAGACTATCATACAACATCTAATTATGTAGTAGACCCAGTATATGCATCTACAGGTTCAAGTACAGGTGGAGTAGTATCAGGATCAACTGGAACAACAGGATCAACTGGAACAACTGGAACAACAGGATCAACTGGAACAACAGGATCAACAGGCTGTGGATGCAATAGACCACAACCACCATGCTGGAGCCCTTGCCAAGGTGGATCAACAGGATCAACAGGATCAACAGGCTATGGATGTGGATGCAATAGACCACAACCACCATGCTGGAACCCTTGCCAAGGTGGATCAACAGGTAATACAGCTAGTTATAGAAGATTCCCAGGACAAAGCTATTAATTACTTGATATTTTAGTTAGTATAAAACCTTAATTATTTAGCACATAGGAATATAAGCGTAGATTATAACCTATAAAATTGGATATATTATAGTTAAAACACAGTAATAACTATGATTTCCTATGTGCTTCAATTTTTAACCAAGTTTTTTATTTAATACCTGTATGAAATATACAGGTATTTTTTTAATTCTAAGGAAATTATATTCCTTTATTATTTCAAATTACATATCAAATAAGAACAATTAGCTCAGAATTTGCATAATATTTAGTATATTATATGAATCTCATATCGTATAATAGATAACTTATTTAGGGGGACAAAGAAATGCAAAATCTTAGAAAGAATAAAAATAAGGTTGTTACAACACAAATGATGGGGTTAAGTAATGAAGAAGCACTTGATAGAGATATGAATGAAGATATGGGTAGAGGATGCAAAACTAAACATTCTATGATGCAAAACAATAATTGCTGTCAAGAACCATGTAAAGAAGCAGAACTTTGTAATAATAATTGTGTAGATCCTTGCAAAAAAACTCAACATCATCATAAACAAGACCATTGTTGTGAAACATGTGAAGATACTATAAGTCAAAATTGTATAAAAAATACTTGTGATAACACATTATGTAGTTCACCACTTAATATACCAAGAGTATCAACAGCTAATACAATACCATATGCTATAGATGCTAATAGAATATTTGATACTATAGAATTCCAAACATTCCAAGATGCTAATGGAACAGGATTAGACTATACTTATGAAGTTATAGACGTAAATGGTATGGTTCCAAAAACTGGTCAAGGAAGAGTTACTGTAGAACAAATATGCTTTAATTATGACGAAATGGTAATATATCCAGGAAATACATCTTTAGAAGGATTTACAGTAGAAGAAGTGACTAATGATGCACCTTGTGAATCAAACTTTGATTATACTGTATGTGGAGAAAGAAATACAACTTGTTGTTCACAAGGATTAGGAACAACAACAAGATATAGACAAAGAGGATTAACTATACAAATAAATGGATTAGAAATAATTTTAAAATGTAAATGTGGATGCACAAAGATAAATGTATTAGTAGTTCCTACTACTAATTATACAGTATTTAATTTTAATACATTATCAGCACAATTATCTGTTCCAGCAGATGGAAATTCATTTACTTTAAGACAAAACTATCAAACTCAATTATCAGTAGGTTGCGTTGGTACAGGATTAATAAGTAAAGAATGTGTTAATGGATGCACAACTTATAACTTCCAATTACCAGGTGGATTAGACTTAGTTCTTTGCTTACAAGAAGTAGTAAGTATATTAAAACAAGAACAAATAGTAGTACTTGGTTCTTCAAGTCAAGTTCAACCAAGAGTAGTTGATACTTTCTCTAAAGTATGCGACTTTAAACAATGTGGAGGTAACTCAAATACAAATAACGCTTCAGCAAATAATTCAGGAAATAACTGCAACTGTCAAAGATAGTATTTCTTAATTTAATTTAATATATTTTAGGCAATAGAAATCTATTGCCTATTTTTAGTTTTTGTAAAAATATTAAAATCCTAAAATACTTAAAGTATTCATAGTTGTAAATAAATATAAATCTTTATAAATTAAATCATCATCTACATTGGAGTGTATATTAGTTCTTAGAAAATACTCGCTAACACTTGTTTCATCACACACAGGTTTGCTCCATGTTTTCCCAAAATCTTTAGAAAAAGAAGTGAACAACTTATCAAATGAGACCCACATACAATATAAAATAGAATTCTCCATTATCAAAGATGGAAAAGTATATAATGATGGCTCAGTTATAAAACAAGAAATATTTTGGACTAAGATATTATCTTTAACATTAAAATTTAAGTATTTTACAGAATATTGATCATTTGTATTTTCACAAAATACTAAATGATACATATCGCTATCTGGAATTTTTAATATATTTAAATATAATTTATTGCTAGCAGTATTTGTAAGTTGGATAGGATTGCTCCAACTCAAATTATTATAATCAAATGTAGAATAAAATACTTGTTCATAATTATCTACTAAATTTAAGTAAAATATAGTCGGAATATTATCGTTAAATACGATATAGAATTGGTTTAAAATATTGAAATTGACAAAATCTATTTGGTTTTCAATCCATTGGCCTTCGTTATTTTTATATTGGTGAAAAATAACTGCCGAATTAGTAAACTTAGGACTATATACATAATAAAACATATGGATATTGTCATCTATATATTTTATAAATGGAAAACAAACAGCAAATTTTTCATAATCAAAGCTAAATGTCTCCTTCAGTAAAAATATATTACTGTCTTTTTCACATTCCACTATTTTGATTGCATTATCTGATACAATTCCATAGATTTTATCTAAATTGTCTATAGTAAAGTAAAATTGTGTATAATCAATTGTATTATTACTTATTAAAATATTATCTTTTATTAGGGTATTATCTTTATCATAGTAATTATAGTAAAGACCGTTATTATTAAAAATATAGAATATATCTTTGGAAGACCTTCTAATTAAATTAGAAGTATTATTAATAAAAGTCATGTGATTCACCTCTATAAATATATATTTTGCTTTAAAGAAATCTATTCTTTATAAAATTGGTATTCCTTTATAAAATTATATTCTATAGAAGCGTAAATATTATAGTTAACAATCACTAATTAGTATAATTTTCTACAAAAAAAAATTATTTTTTACTTTTTTACAAAAATAAGAACAATATTTGCATTTCTAACATAGTATTTAGTAGGTTAAAAAATTGGTTTTAGCCAAAAGTTTATATTAATGGGAGGTAATCAATAATGCAATGCAATAGAAATGCAATGAATACTAGAGTGATAAGAGGGAATCAATATACACAAGATATGATGGATCCTAGAGGATTTATAATGGACCAAGGAGAATGTAATTATGATAATTTTGCAGTAAGTCAACCATTACCACCACAACCACCACAACCACCAATTGTACAATGTAATTGCCAATGTAATAATAACAATGATCAAACTCCAAAATGTCCTATACCTTATGAACCAGCAGGAACAGATTCAACATATTCTTCTTGTTCAACATTAGCACCATGTGCAGGAAATGCACAATGCTGTATAGGTTTACAAGCACAACCAATAACATCAGCAAATTGTATGCCTTATATAATTAGAACATATAAAGTATCAGATGCTATAAAATTTGATAGAGTAGCAACAGGTACAACAGCTGTATTGGCAACTGGAGGAACTCAAGCATTTACAACAGGAATAACTGTAACAGGAGACCCTATACCAGTTGGAACATTTAAGTTAAATATAACAGAAGTTTGCTTTGGAGATTCTACTGTAACTTTAACTCCAGGAGCAACAACAGTGGCAGGAAAAGCACTTACACCAACATCAGTATTTACTTCAAGCCACAATTTATTAAATAGATCATCAGTTAGTACTGCAGGTTTATCAAGTTGTTGTCAACAATGCATGGGAACTACTTTAGATTATTCACAAGCTGCAACAACTGCTACAGTAACTGCACCAGCAGGAGCAGACCCAGCAAATAGTATAAATGTAGTATTAAAGGGAACAGCAGGATGTTCAAATGTACAAATAGCAACTACAATAAATGCAACAGCAGGTGGCATAGCTTTAACATATGAAGCTTTAAATGGAAGTTTATGTAGAGCATATAATATGGACTCAAGTGTTGTAGAACAATACTATCAATCTAAATTATCATTAAGTTGTGTAGAAGCAACTATACAAAATACAAATGCAGCACAAAATCCATACACTGTTACTATATTAAAACCAGTTTATCCACAATTATTATTAAGAACTACTGTATCTTTATTAGGATATGCATTAATCTCTGTAGTAGGAGCAGCACAAGCAGTTCAAGCAAGAGATGTTCCAGTAGTAGCTGCATCAGACTTTAACTTTGATGGATGTTTCTAAGTATAAATATAGTATAAATATAATTTAGGATAATATAAAAATGAAAATATTTAATATTTGATTCTTAATATAGATTAAAACAACCAATAAGAGCGTTTTAAAAAATAAAACTACTTATTGGTTGCTTTTTTTATGTATGCATGTAATTAAATTGATTTAGCTGGATTTTTTAAAGCATGGAGTAATGCTATTGAATGTAAAAGCGTAGTAAAAATAGCGATTCCAGTTACTACATATATGTAGGCGAATATATTTAAGCTAGGAATAGGTAACAAGAAGTATAAAAAGATTAATTGAATTGCCATTCCTAAAATAGTATTAAAGCTCGAAATAAATTCTCTTCTTATACCATGGAGTATTGCTGATAAAGTTTGATTTAGAGATAAAAAAATCGGAGCTAAAAACATAGATTTTAAGTAAACTCCAGCGACTTCGTTTTTAAAAAATAAAATACAAAGCGGTTTTGCAAAGAAATAAAATAATAAAGAGCATAAAATACTTACAATTAACGTTAGAGCTATAGAATATTTAATTTTCTTTATAAGAAAACTATTATTTTTTAGTGCAACTTCACTAGATATACTTGGAATTAAGTTTACAACGAGGGCTGAGCCGACTGAAAAAGGAAGATATACAAATGGCATAACCATACCACTTATAATACCATAGGCTCCTAAGGCCTGTGTATAAGACATATTAGCAAGTATTAATCTAGATGGTATTATTATAGAGCTTATTGATTGAAGTACTATACTCGACATTCTATTACAAGTTATAGGTATAGACATCTTTAGCATTTCAAAAGAGGCATGTTTAAAATCATCTATATTTATAATTAATTTTCTATATAGATTAGAATCATAATAAAGATTTACTGTAATAAATATTATATTTATCATTTCGCCAATAGATATAGCTATAAGTGCGCTATAACAAAGTAAGTGGTCATTTTTTATGTAATAGTAAACAAGAATTAAAAATAAAATTCTAGATATTTGTTCTAGTATTTGACCAACAGCAGGAACAATGACTTTCTTTATTCCATAGAAGTAACTTCTCAAGACATTTGACAGAGTTATTAAAACTATAGCTGGACAAATAGCTAGTATAAAAAGGTTTAATTTTGGATTATGTAAAAATATATCTGAGAAAAATTCGCTATGTATAGATACAAATATGGAAATAATAAAAGCAATGAAAAATGATATATATAGTGTCGATATAAAGAATATATTAGTTTGTTTTTTATCTTTTAAAGTATTATTAGTTGAAATTAAACAACTCAGAGCCGTCGGAATGCCGGTTGTAGTTAATGCTATACAAATCATAAGAAAGTTAAATACTATATGGTATATTCCCAGACCTTGTTCTCCTATTATATTTGATAAAAAAATTTTATATATAAATCCTAAACCTCTTACAATTATATTAGATATTGCTAGAATTATTGTAGATAATAAAAGATTTGGAATCTTTTTCAAAAAATCACCTCCTATTGATAATATTTATTCTAAGAAGGTTTTAATCATTCATATTATAAAAGTATCTTAAGATAGATTTAATAATCTAGCACATAGAATTTTCTCTTTTTAAAAAATTGGTATATAATATATTATACATATTAAATACTTTAAAATATAAATTAGCATTTACAAAAAATGTTGATATATAGACTATAGGGGTAGAAAATGGAAAAATATAAAATAGAATTAAATAAAGGTAGTAGTAAGTATTTGCAGATTTACAACTACATAAAAAAATTAATAATAGACAATGATATAAAAGAACATGAAAAACTGCCACCAATACGAAAATTAGCAGATTATATTGGTGTGAATAATGCAACAATAGTAAAAGTCTATGAACTTCTAGAAAATGAAGGATACATATATAAAATCGTGGGCAGTGGAACATTTGCTTCAAACATAAAACTTAAAAAAAAGAAAACAATAGAAAAAAAAGAGGGATTAATACACTTTGATAGTGGAAATCCATCAGCAGATATGTTTCCTATTGATGATTATAAAAAAGCTATAAATATGGCGCTTGAAAATGATGGGCCTTCTATTTTTAATTATGACGAAGGTAAGGGCTCTATAGAATTAAGAGATAAGATATGTGAGTATTTAAAAGACAGAAAAATAAATACAAATATAGAAAATATACAAATTATATCTGGAGCTCAACAAGGTATAGATATAGTATGTAAGGGGCTTATAAATTATTCAGATGTTGTATTTGTAGAAGAACCAACATATAATGGTGCATTGGAGGTTTTTAAAAGTAGAGGTGCGAAAGTAATATCAATACCGATGTTGGATGATGGAATTGATATTGGAATATTAAAACTTAAACTTGAAAAAATCAAACCAAAATTAATATATGTTATGCCTAATTTTCAAAATCCAACAGGAATATCTTATTCAACTTATAAAAAGAAAAAATTAATAGAGTTGTCAGAGGAGTATGATTTTTATATACTAGAAGATGACTTCATAAGTGATTTTCCTTTTGACTCAGAAGATAATCTTCCACTTAAGAGTTATGACAAAAATAACAGGGTAATCTACATAAAGAGTTTTTCAAAAATTTTAATGCCTGGACTTAGAATCGGTATGGTTGAAATACCTATGGAATTACAGTCTCAGATTTTATGGGCTAAATATTCTTCTGATATATCAACCCCAGGTTTAATACAAAAATCAATGTTTTATTATATGAACTGCTTTAATTGGAAACAATATTTAAATAATATAAATAATATCTATTATGAAAAATATAGTTTAGCTAAAAAATTAATAGATAAAAAAATAAGCAACAAATTAAAAGTTAGAAAATCAGCTGGAGGTATTAACTTTTTCTTTGAACTTCCAAGAGGATATTTGTCGAGTGATTTTTACAATTTTCTTTTAGAAAGAGGAGTTGTAATCACTCCAGGAACATATTTTTTTGATAATTCAATGGATGACAGATATTTTAGAATAAATATAGCGAATTCATCTCTAGAAGATATTAAAGAGGGAATAAATAGAATAAGTGATAGTTTAGATGTTTTTTTAGCTAATTATAAAGAAAAACAAAACTTAAAAAGTAACAAAATTTTTTATTAAATAAGTAAAGGAGAAGCTAAAGAATAAAGGTCTTTGGCTATAGTAAAGATGGTAGATCAAAAGAAAATAGACAGAATAAATGAACTTGCAAGAAAAAATAAGGCAGAAGGTTTAACACCAGAAGAAATAAAAGAAAGAGATGCATTAAGAAAAGAATATTTAGCAAACTTCAGAAAAAGTTTCAGAGCTAGATTAGAAAATATAGAAGTAGTTTCACCAGAAGAATACGAAAAACGTATGAAAGAAAAAAAAGATAACTAGAAACAAAAGGCATATGGAGGGATCAAAGATGAATCTTAAGTACGAGCTGAGAAATGGATGGAAAGTTATAAATGAGATGAATAACATGGATGCAGTTATGGAATATTCAAATCAATATATGGACTTTCTAGATAAGGGGAAAACAGAGAGAAGATGTGTTAAAGAAATTGAAAGATTAGCTATAGAAAATGGATTTAAATCAATTTCAGATATAGAAAAAGTAGTACCTGGAGATAAAATATATGCTATAAATAGAGACAAAAACATAGCTTTATTTGTAATAGGAAAACAAGATATAGAAAAAGGTCTAAGAATTATTGGAAGTCATATAGACTCACCTAGATTAGACTTAAAACCAAACCCACTATATGAAGATGACAATATGGGATATTTTAAAACTCACTACTACGGTGGAATCAAAAAATATCAATGGGTCACTATACCACTTGCTATGTATGGAGTTGTAATATTAAAAGATGGAAGCAAAGTTGAAATAAGTATTGGGGATGAAGAAGGTGACTCAGTATTTTGTGTAACAGATTTACTTCCACACTTAGCGGCAAAACAAAGACAAAAAACTCTTGAAAAAGGTATAGAAGGCGAGGATTTAAATCTATTAATCGGAAGTATACCAGATGAAGACCAAGAAAAAGACAAAGTCAAAATGAATATTTTAAATCTATTAAATTCTAAATATAATTTAGTAGAAGAAGATTTTATAAGTGCTGAGATAGAAGTAGTTCCAGCAGGTAAATCTAGAAATCTTGGATTTGACAGCTCTATGATACTATCTTATGGACATGACGATAGAGTTTGTTCATTTGCAGGAGTAAAAGCTATCCTTGAAACAGAAAATCCTGAATATACTGCATCAGTATTATGTGCTGATAAAGAAGAAACAGGTTCTAATGGAAACACAGGTATGCACTCTAGATTTTATGAAAATACAGTAGCAGAGCTTATAAATATGCAGACTACTTATTCTGATTTAAAAATTAGAAGAGCATTTTCAAATTCTAAAGTATTATCAGCAGATGTAAATGCAGGTTATGATCCGATTTATTCATCAGTATATGAAAAAAATAACTCTTGTCATATAGGATATGGAGTGTGTATTTCTAAATATACTGGAGCTAGAGGTAAAAGTGGAACAAGTGATGCAAATGCTGAATTTGTAGGCGAAATAAGAAGCATATTTAATGAAGCAAATGTAGTATGGCAAAGTGGCGAATTAGGTAAAGTTGATGAAGGTGGCGGTGGAACAATCGCGTATATATTAGCAAACTATGATGCACAAGTTTTAGATTGTGGAGTAGGAGTGCTTAGTATGCATGCACCTTATGAAGTAATATCAAAAGCAGATATATTTGAAATGTATAGAGGATATAAGGCATTTCTTAATAAATAATAAAAAATAAAAAGCTGGTTAGAGATTTAGATCTTATAACCAGCTTTTTATTTTTTATCGAAATTTTAATTAAATATAAAAATGATGATTTTTAATATAAAAATATAACTTTTTATTGAAATATCAATAAGATTTCGTGGAATTGATTATCAGTATCACAAACGTAAAACTCACAATATATAATAAAGTTGTTGATTTTATTTACAATTTTGTTATATTATTAAAATATAGAAATAAATTACAAAATTTTAATATAATAGGAAATTCTATTACAAAAGGTTTACAACTACTACAAAACTATTTTTTTATTTATAGAAATATGTATAATTATAAATAAGAAAATCTTTTTTTTGAAAATATGATATGTTGTACCAATTATAAAAGAAAAGGAGGGCTAGCATATGAAGTATATTAAAAGATTAGTTTTAACAATGATACCAGTAGTATTCTTAATGGGATGCTCAGCTTCAAATATGAAAACAAAAAATGTTTCAAAAGAAGCAATAGAGAGAAATACTATGACAAAAGTACAAAGTGACGTAAATGTAATCATGAATAAAAGCGACGATTACGTTCTTCAAAATATGGGAAGCCCATACAGTACAATATATTCTTTAAAAATAGACAAGGTAAAAAACTTTGAAGATTTAAAGAAAATGGTCGATAAAAATATGGATGATGTAGAAATACTAAGTAAGGGATTATTATATCCTAAATATACATCAGATTATAACTTAGATGGAAGTGCACTATATATTGCATTAAAAAATAATAAAGTAAATGAAGTGGAAACTTGTGATTTTAAAAATTTAGATGTATCATCATTGATGGATGAAAAGGCAAACGCCGTAATTTCAGCATATACTGATTATAACAGTTTAAGTTCTGAAAATATCAAAAAAGAAAAACTTAATAAGTATATTGGAGAAGATAAGAGCAGTATATCATCAATAACTAAAAATAAAAAATGTGCTTATAGTATTTATATGGATGTAGACGGAGGAGTCAACATAGACATATACAGTATAAAAGACAGCGACTTTTTAGTTATAGCATATAAAGACAATAAAATTACTTATATAGAACAAAGAGACTGTACTAATATAGTATCGGGAATAAAACAAAATATTAATTAACAATAAAAATGTTATTTCAAATATTTATTTTTGAGATAGCATTTTTTATTGTGTTTTTGTTGTATAATAAAATTATAATATCTTTTTAATATTTCTCATTTTATTTTAGATATTGTAAGTCTAAAATAAATATATTAAATTAATAATATATAAAAATATTCTTTAAGGTATAATATTAGTGCCCAATATTTATATTTAAAATGAATAAATTTTAAGGAGAAATAGTTATGAGTAATAAAAAAATAGATATTGAAGAACAAATTATAAAGAAATCATTTAATCTTTTTTTAGTAAATGGCTATGAAAAAACAACTATTAGACAAATTGCAGATGCAGCTGGAATTGGAAGAGGACATTTATACTATTACTTTAAAAAGAAAGAAGATATACTCCTTTATATTTACAAAACTATATTCAATAAGATTTACGAGTTAATAAGCAATCACCATATGAATGATACTGAGCTTTTATTAAATTATGCTGTAACACAATGTTTGTATACATATACAATAGTCAGATATGAAAGTCTATTTAGAATATATATAGAAGCATCAACAGTGCCTATAATCAGAAAAGAATATGTAAATATACTAGTAGATTTATTTAAGAAAAAAGCCCTAGAAACACATTATAATGTAGCTGAAAAAGATATATATATAAGTGTTACTGTTGGATGTTCAGGAGAAGAAGAATTACTTAGAAGATATTATAATAAAGATATACAATTAGAAATTGAGGACATAATAAAATCAGTAATATCAACTAGATTAATTTTATTAAACATAATAGATAAAGAACAAGTAGATCAAATTGTAAGTAATGCAATAGATATTTCAAATAAATTAAATATTGGTGAATTACTAGAGAGTTTTGATATATTTTTAAATAAAGTTTAAGGAGCGTTATATGTACAAGACAATACTAATACTTATTTGTATTTTTATTTTGATTTGTATTTATTTAAGTCACAATATAAATACATTAGAAATAGCACAATATACAATTAAAAATAAAAAAATACCAAAAGAATTTGATGGGTATAATATTGTCCAAATTTCAGATTTACATAGTAAATCATTTGGCAAAAATAATATAAAGTTATTACAAAAAATTAAATATTTAAATCCAGATATAATAGTTATCACAGGTGATTTAGTAGATGGGGAAAATAATAACTACGATATAGCTTTAAACTTTATGAAGGAACTGACAAAACTATATAAAGTTTATTATATAATAGGAAATCACGAGCAAAAGGCATTGATTAAAAAATATAAACAAGAGTATATTAAATATTTTGAAGAATTAAATCAAATAGACTTTATAAATTTAGACGATGATAAAGTGAAAATACAAAAAAATAACTCTAAAATAAATTTATATGGACTTACAGTTCCATATAGTTGCTATAAATATTTATTTGACGATAAGGAGATTACAACTATCGACAGTAAATTTTTAGAACAAAAATTAGGTGATTTAAATAAAAATGAATTTAATATACTACTAGCACATACTCCATTTTATTTCGATGCATATGAAAAATGGGGTGCAGACTTAACTTTATGTGGTCATGTGCATGGTGGCGTTGTAAGACTACCATTTATAGGAGGCTTATTATCACCAGATAGAAAGTTCTTTCCTAAGTATGATTTAGGAAAATACGAAAAAAATAATTCGACTATGATAGTAAGTAAAGGACTTGGAGGCTCAAAAGTATTAATAAGAATAAATTGTAAGCCTGAAATAGTAAGTATAAAATTAAAAAGCGATATAATTTAAAAGAACACATAGCAGTTTTTCTGCCATGTGTTCTTTTTATTTCTAAGGAAATTATATATAATTTCCAACTTATTATTTAAAGCAACGGAATCTTTGATTCGCCCGTTATATGAGCGAAGCGAATTTTTTATGTGCAATAAAAATTTTATAATCTACTGTAAAAATTTAACACAAAAACTTGTTGACAAACTTTTGGGCGCGCCCTACAATCTAGGTATAAATATTGGGCACGCCTAAAAATGGAGGTAGAATTATGGAAAGGATATCAAAAGCGATAGCCAAACATAGCAAATTAATTTTGCTATTAGCAGTAATATTAGTAGTTCCAGCAGCATTTGGATATTTCAAAACAGATGTAAATTATGACATATTGAGTTATTTGCCAGAAGAGACATCTACAATGCAAGCAGAAAAAATTTTACAAGATGAATTTGGATGCGGATCTATCGCGATGCTTATTGTTGAAGATATGCCAGATAAAGATGTAGCCAAAGTAAAAGAAAAAGTAGCTAAGTTAGATGGAGTTAAAAAAGCACTTTGGGTAGATGATTTTGTAGATTTATCTGTACCAAAAGAAATTCTCCCAAAGGATATGACAGATTTACTTTATAATGGCGATAAATCTACTATGATAATAGTAATGTTAAAAGAAGGTACAGCAACACTAACTACTCAAAATACTGTACAAAAAATTAGAAACATAGTTGGTGCACAAGGATTTTTAAGTGGTATGAGTGGTATTATAAAAGATACTAAAGATTGTGCAGATGGAGAGATGCCATTATATGTAATAATAGCTGGTATACTTACTTTAATAGTTTTATTACTTACAATGGAATCAACTGTAGTACCATTTGTATTTTTATTAAGTATAAGTTTAGCAATTATATATAATTTTGGTTCTAATATAATTTTAGGAGAAATCTCATATATAACTAAAGCCTTAGCAGCAGTATTGCAACTAGGGGTAACAATGGATTATTCTATTTTCTTACTTCACAGATATGATGAAGAGTTGGGAAAAAACTCCGACAGAATAGAGGCCATGTCAAATGCAATACAAAACACATTTGTATCTATAATAGGTAGTTCGACAACTACTGTAGCAGGATTCTTAGCACTTTGTACTATGGATTTAAGTTTAGGTATGGATATGGGTATAGTAATGGCAAAAGGTGTTATAATTGGTGTTTTATGCACAGTAACAATTTTACCATCATTAATATTAATATTTGACAAAGCAATACACAAATATAAACATAAAACAATTTTACCAGCATTTGAAAAAACTTCAAAATTTGTAGTTAAACATTATAAAAAACTAGCAGTATTATTCGTTATAATATTTATCCCTGCATTTATAGGAAATAACAATGCTAAGGTTTATTATAACTTAGATGAGTCTTTACCAGATGATTTTCCATCAATAGTTGCTACTAATAAGATGAAAGATGACTACCATATGGAAAGTACAGATTTTATCTTAGTAAGCGATAAATTAGATTCAAATGATGTAACATCTATGATTAAAGAACTTGAAGAAATAGACGGTGTAAATTCAGTTATAGGACTTGAAAAATATATAGGTCCAGCAATAGATCAAGAAATGATACCTGATGAAATTTTAAGTGAATTAAAAGCTGGAGGATATGAAGAAATATTATTAAATTCAAAATATAGAGCAGCTTCAGATGAGTGTAATGCACAATTAACAGAAGTTGAACATATAGTCCATAAATATGACCCTGATGGTCTTGTAGGTGGTGAAGCACCTCTTACAAAAGATTTAATAAGAATAGCAGATACAGACTTCAAGAAAGTAAGTGCAGCTTCTATAATAGCAATATTCTTGATAATAGCTATAGTATTTAAATCAATATCATTACCAGTTATATTGGTTGCAGCAATAGAATGTGCTATATTTGCAAACTTAGGAATTCCTTATTATACAGGAAAGATTGAACCATTTATAGCATCTATAGTATTAGGTACAATACAATTAGGAGCAACAGTTGACTATGCAATACTTCTTACTTCTAGATTTAAAGAAGAATTGGGATATAATGATAATAAATTTGAAGCTATGCAAGCAGCAATAAAACATAGTGGTGGATCAATAATGACAAGTGCGTTATCATTCTTCTCAGCAACTATAGGTGTTGGTGTAATTTCACAACTAGAACTTATAGGTTCATTATGTAGCCTAATGTCAAGAGGGGCAATAATAAGTATGTTTATGATTATATTCATATTACCAGGATTATTACTTGTATTTGAACCAGTAATAAGAAAAACAAGTAAAGGTTTTGAACCTGATAAAAAATCAAAAACAGCAGACGCTGTAAATTAAAAGATATTTAATATTATAAGTAGTTAATTAATGGGGGAGGATTAATCATGTATAATAAAAATATTAAAAAGAAATCAATTGCATTAGCAACTGTAGCATTAGTAGCAGCAAATAGCACTTGTGCTTTTGCTGCAAAAACAGATACTAAAGTCACAAAAGATGAAACAGTATATTCTATATTAGATGAAAACGGAAATGTAACAAAAAATATTGTTTCAGACTGGATAAAAAGTGACTCATCTTTAGGAAATATAAAAGACGTAAGTAAATTGACAAATATAAAAAATATAAAAGGAAATGAAAAACCAAGTATAAATGGAGATAATGTTACTTGGGATGTAAATGGGGATGATTTATATTATCAAGGTGAAAGTAAAGAACAATTACCTATAGATGTAAATATAAGATATGAATTAAATGGAAAAGTAGTAAATCCAAAAGACGTAAAAGGAAAAAGCGGTGATTTTAAAATCACTATAAAATTAAAAAATAATGTTAAGAAGAATGTTCAAATAAATGGGGAAGACAGAATAATATATACACCATTTTTAACAGCAGGGGAAATATTACTAGATAGAGATAATTTCAAAGATATAGAAATCAGTGCAGGAACTATGTTAGATGAAGGAAATAATGCTTCTATAACATTTATATCTTTACCAGGTTTAAGTAAATCTTTAAATTTAAGCAGTGATTTAAATAATTACTTAAATTTAAAAGATGAAATTGTTATAACTGGTAATACGACTAATTTTAAAGTTCCAACTATAATGTTTGCTCTTACAAGTGATATTACTGGAACATTAGAAGACATAGATGGAGATATGAACTTCAGTGAATTAAAAAGTGCATTACAACAACTAGAAGATGCAGGAACAGAATTAGTAGATGGAGCTAAACAAGTAGCTGATGGAAGTGAAACACTTAATTCAAGTTACAGCAAGTTTGATGATGGTGTAAAATCATTAGATAGTGGAATAACTACATTAAAAGAAGGTTCTGATACACTTGCAAATAGTTTACCAACATTAAATGAAGGAGCAATGAGTTTAACAAGTGGTTTACAACAAATAAATGAAGGACAACAATCTTTAAATTCAGGTATAGCAACTTATACTAATAGTGCAAATCAATTAGATGGTGCTTATGCACAATTAACATCAGGAATAAGCTCATTAGATCAAGGTATTAGTTCATTGAGCAAAGGAGCAGAAACACTTGCAAATAATTTACCAACATTAGATCAAGGTGCAATGAGCTTGACAAGTGGACTTGCTCAATTAAATTCATCACAAAGTAAATTTGCAAGCGGTGTACAAAGTTATGTAAGCAATGCAAATAAATTAGACCAATCATATAACAATATAAATAGTGGTATAAATTCTGCATATAGTGGAGCAAGCAATTTAAGTGGAGGATTAAGCCAATTAGATAGCGGAGTAGACAGTTTAATAAGTTCTACAAGCACTGTAAGTTCATTAGCTGATTCTGTTGCACAAGTATCTTCACAATTATCATCATCAAGCAGCAGTCAACTTCAAGCACAAATAAATGCTTTATCACAAAAAGCCGCAGCAAATGGAGATAGCGAACTTGCAGCAGAAATAGCTCAATTAGGAAGTAGTTTACAACAACAATCTGGACAACTAAGCACAGCAGCAGCTAGCTTAAATCAAATAAGCTCTGGACTAAAAACAGTAGCATCTAAACAACAATCTGGACTTAGCTCAGTTAAAAATGGAATAAGCTCAGTATCAGCAGGTGCATCTAGTTTACAATCAGGATTATCAACACTTAAAAATGGTTCATCACAATTTGGATCAAGTTTAAATCAATTTGCTGGAGCAGGAAGTACACTTAGTGATTCATCTTCACAATTATCAAATGCAACACAAAGTGCATATGCAGGAAGTCAACAATTATCAGCAGGAACAAATCAACTAGTAAGTGGAGCAAGTAGCTTGACAAGTGGTATTAATCAACTTAAAAATGGTTCATCATCATTAGTTACTGGTTCACAAACATTCGGTACTAATTTAAGCCAATTTGCTAAAGCTGGTGGTCAGTTACAATCAGGAAGCAATACTTTATCAAATGCAACACAAAGTGCATATGCAGGAAGCCAACAATTATCAGCAGGTACAAGTCAATTAGTAAGTGGGGCAAGTAGTTTAACAAGTGGTGTTAACCAACTTAAAGATGGTTCATCAACATTAAGCAGCAGTTCTACACAAATAAAAGACGGTATATCTAGTTTAGCAAGTGGTAGCACTCAACTTTATAATGGTACTGTTCAATTTAAACAAGAAGGTCTTGACCAATTAAGTGGTGAAGGTAATCAATTAATATCAGAAGTAGGAAATATAATGGACGTTAAAGATGAATTAGTAACAGCATCTGAAGAATACAATAACTATTCAGGAATAAATAGTGATGATATGAATGGTAAAGTTAGATTTGTATTTAAAGTTGAAGAATCAGAAGATAAAGATACTAAATCAGAAAGCCAAAAAACAGATACAACAAAAGACAATACTCAAGAAAAGAAAGGTTTTGTAGATTGGATAAAAGGTTTATTTAATAAATAAAAATTTAAAAAATAAATTTACTAGATAATTATTCTAGTTAATAAAAAATAATTATTATACTATATAAAATTAGAGATGGTTTATAAATCATCTCTAATTTTATATCTGCTTATTTATTGCGAAACTAAGCTATATAAAAAAATTTTATTGACTATTGATATAGCTTAATATTATATTATATTTATAAATACAATGGAATAATTATCCAATGAGGGGTGTTGGATAATTATAAAGTCAGGGGGGAGAGTTTTGGTACAAAGCAATATTACTATAATAGTAATTTTCGTAATATATCTAGCTATGATGCTTGCAATAGGTCTTATTGCATATAAAAAGACTAGCAATACAGAAGATTACTTTTTAGGTGGAAGACAATTAGGAAGTTGGGTAGTATCCCTTAGCGCACAAGCGTCAGATATGAGTGGATGGATGCTAATGGGACTACCGGGAGCTGCATATATTGCAGGATTAGAAGCAGGATGGATTGCATTAGGATTAACTATAGGGACTTATTTTAACTGGAAACTAGTAGCTAAAAGGCTTAGAAATTATACTGAAGTATGTAATGCAATAACAATTCCGCAATTTTTAGGAAATAGATATAGAGATAATCAAAATATACTGAGAATAGTCAGTTCGTTATTTATATTAATATTTTTCTTAGTATATACTGCATCAGCATTTGTTTCAGGTGGAAAATTATTTTCAACAGTATTTGGAATAGATTACACATTAGCTTTATTGATATGTGCTGTAGTAGTTGTATCGTATACTTTTGCAGGAGGATTCTTTGCAGTATGTTGGACAGATTTAGTTCAAGGGATTTTAATGTTTGTTGCTATAGTTGTTGTTCCTTGTGCTGCTGTAGTTAGTATGGGGGGAGTAGATGCAACAATAGCTAGAATAGAATCAGTTAATGTAAATATGCTAAATCCATTTATAACACTAGATGGAACACATATTGCTATGATAACTGTTATATCATCTCTTGCTTGGGGGCTTGGATATTTTGGGCAACCACATATATTAGTAAGATTTATGGGGATTGATGATGCAAAAAGTATTAAAAAGTCGAGATTAATAGCTATGGTATGGGTAGTATTCTCTTTAACAGCAGCAACTATGGTAGGCTTGCTAGGAAGGGTATTTTTAACTGAGGATTTAAGTAATTCTTCTGGGGAAACTGTATACATATTAATGGTTATGAAGATATTCCCGCTTGTTATAGCTGGTGTATTCTTAGCAGCAATACTTGCAGCAGTGATGAGTACAGCTGACTCTCAGCTATTAGTTACAGCTTCGGCGATAACTGAAGATTTTTATAAAGCAAAAATTAGACCACATGCAAGCGACAAAGAATTAATGATAGTAAGTAGACTTACAGTTATGGGAGTATCCATAATAGCTATACTTATAGCATTAAATCCTGATAATACAGTTTTGGGTCTTGTTGAAAATGCATGGGCAGGATTTGGAGCCACATTTGGACCAATTATGTTGTGCTCATTATTCTGGAAAAAAACAACTAGAAATGGAGCGATTGCTGGGATAGTAACAGGTGGAATTGTGACAATAGTTTGGAGAAATTTAGGGGTTATATATGGTGGAATATTTAGTCTATACGAAATAGTTCCTGGATTTATATTATCAGCAATAGCAATTTATTTAGTAAGTAAATTTGGACAAGAACCATCACAAGAAATCCAAGATGAATTTGAAAAGGTTAGAGAATTAAATAGAAATTGTTAATAAAAATAAGTTAATATAATATGAAAGCACAATCTAATGAACTATATAATATATAATTAGATTGTGCTTTTTTGATGTATAATTAAGATATAAGAAAGAATTTTATATGTAATCTAGGGGGGGATTTGTATGAATTTAGAACTTGATAAAAATTTAAAATATGTTTTTATCAAAGAAAAATACTTTGAAGATGTTCTTAAAACACAAGGAAAACTTACAACTATAGAAAAAAACTTTGGACATAAGTATGACAAAAAAAGAATTAAAGTAGTAAATCAAAAAAGTGGTTTAGTAGATGGAAAATTCTATGTAAGCTATAAATGGTGCGAGAAAATAGATTAAATAAAAAAAAGGATGATAAACTCATCCTTTTTTTATGCAAATTATTCAGTTAAACGGCTACCTTCTAATTTAGAAATAAATTTATGGAATAATTTATTAATCGGTGCCTTTAAGAATATATTTATAACAATTGATAATATAAGGAATATTAATAATACGCTTACATCTCTAGTTAAATTAGGCATATATACTCCTCCAATTGCTTCCCTCATTGCCGAAATACCATAAGTAAATGGCAAGAATGGATATATCATTTGGAAGAACTTTGGAGTTACTTGTATAGGGAATGTACCACCGGAACCAGCTACTTGAAGAACAAGTAAAATTACACCAACGGCTTTTCCTATATTTCCAAATATAGATACCAATGAATATACTATAAAGTTAAATACCGCACTTACAAATAAGGCTATCATCGTAAATAAGAGTGGATTATCCATATGAACCTTAAGTATAAAGATATTTCCAAGACTTACAATCAATGCCTGTATAAGTGCTATTGATAAGAATGTAAGTCCTCTACCTAGATAAACTTGGTAAGGTTTATATTCGTCGTCATCTTCACCTTTAACATGAACTTCTGTAGTTAAAAGTGATGTTAAAAGTAATATACCAACCCAAAGGCAAAGTGTAGTATAAAAAGGTGTCATTGAAGCACCGTAATTAGTCATAGGATATATAGTTTTTTGAACTATATCAACAGGAGATTTCAAGAAATCTACATTGGTCATGACATCATTTTTTAAGAAGTTTATAAGATCTTTTGTATCTTCACTGTTGTTTATTTTGCTTATAGCATCTATGAAATCATTTAATATAGCTTTTGCTTCAGGAATTTTTTCATTTGCAAGAGCTATAGTACCTTCTGCATTTTCTGAAAATCCTGAAAGGCTAGCTAATAAGCTTTTGACTTTAGGTATTTCAGCTTGTGCATTTTTTAATAATTCACCTACATTTTCAGAAACACCTATACCTTGATTAAGAATTTTATTTATAGGATTTTTTATAGTTGAATCATAGTTGTTAACTAAGTTTGATGTAATAGAATTAACATCATTTAGTAATGTAAGCATACTGTTTAATTTTGTTAAAGATGGTTGCTCATTTGCTTCAATTTGAGATTTTACTGTATTTAAAATATTTATTGAAGTTTCAAGCTTACTATTTATTGTATTTAATTTGTTTATAGAATCATTTAAATGTTGTCCATTTGTTATTTGATTTATTTTTGTTAAAAGGCCGACAATATTACTTGAAACATTGTGTAAATTATTTAATTTTGACGTTAAATCGTCTATACGTTGTGGTGCATCTTCATAATTTGAATTTATAGCTTCTATCAATGCTGAAGCACTATTTGCAGCTGAAGCAGATACACTATTTAAAATCTGTAAATCTCTTTTTATTATAGGGCCTAAATCACTTAGATTATTTTGTGTGTTTTGTAAAAATGAGCTTGCATCAGAAGACAAATCAGATGCTGTTGTAATAGTTTTTTCTATTAAAGGCATATTCTTATTTAAGCTATTTATTACACCATTCATTTTTTCTATAGATTCAGAGCCATATTTTACAGTGTTATCAATTGTTGCAAATTTATTTTTAACATCTATCAGAGATGTTTCGATTTTTGTCAACTTTGGCAACTCTTCTTGTAATTTTACACCAGTATCGTTTAGTAAAGTAAATGCTATTTCACCAACAGTTTTTATAAATTCACTATTTACTTGACTTTGAATTGATGAAGCGCCTTTATCAGTTATTTTAGGGGCGATTGCATTTATCTTTTCATTTACCGAGTATATAATTTTAGCTTTTGTTGTTTTTTTAGATAAGATTGATGCTAAATCCTCTGAAAAATTGCTTGGGATTTCGATTGTTGCATAATATTTTCCGTTTTCAAGTCCCTTTTTAGCATAATCTGAATTTACAAATTCCCATCCAAGGGCGTCGTTGTCTTTTAATTTTTTTACTACTTGATCACCTACATTTATGTTTTTATCAGACAAAGTTGTACCTTTATCTTTATTTACTACAGCAATTGGAATATTTCCAGTATTTCCATATGGATCCCAAGATGCATAAATATTAAACCATGCATAAAGTGAAGGTAAAATACAAAGAGCTAATACGACAATTAAAAGAGCAAAATTAGTAAATATATCTTTGATGTCATCATAAAATACTTTAAAAATTTTTGTCATTGTATCCTCCAAGAATATATTTCTGTTTTGTTAACTTATTTATATTTGAATCTCGACTTTGTTAGGGTTTACAATAGTTTTACCCACAAAATAAATTCAATATTAATTTATCTATAGGCTAATAATCCTATTTATGATTATTTTTCATATGTTAACAAAACTTTTATCTATATTATAATTTAAATTTTAAATTTTATCTATATTATAATTTAAATTTTAAATTTTCTATATTCTTACTATATAATAAATAT